>JBJEYG010000095.1:0-9336 GCA_051886555.1 Gemmiger sp. | reverse complement strand
GGGCAAACGCAGGGATCAAACCTGCAGGCTGGCGCTCTCGCCGGTATTTTCGGTGGCGTCGAACTCATAGTCGTTGCCGGGCAAAACAGCGTTGAGCAGAATGCCCAGGATAGCGGCAATGGCCAGGCCGGACAGGTTGATGGAAACGCCGGCCACCACGAAGGTGATACCGCCCACCGAGTTGAAGCCCAGCGCCGACACCAGAATAACCGCGGCGATGATCAGATTGCGGGTGTTGGTGAAATCAACCCGGTTTTCCACCACGTTGCGCACGCCGATGGCGGAGATCATGCCGTACAGTACGAAGCTGATGCCGCCGATGATGGCTGCGGGGATGGTGTTGATGACGGCCTCAAACTTGGGGCAGAAGCTCAGGATCATGGCAAACACAGCCGCAATGCGGATCACCAGCGGATCGTAGATCTTGGTGAGGGCCAGAACGCCGGTGTTCTCGCCATAGGTAGTGTTGGCAGGGCCGCCCAGCAGACCGGCCAGCGCGGTGGCCAGGCCGTCGCCCAGCAGGGTGCGGTTGAGGCCGGGGTCACGAATGTAGTTTTTGCCGGTGGTCGCGCTGATGGCGGCAATGTCGCCGATGTGCTCCATCATGGTGGCCAGGGCAATGGGCATGATGGTGAACAGCGCGCCGATGAAGGCCGGGCTGCCGTCGATGGCAAACAGACCCATGGACTCCTTATGCAGGGGCAGCCCCACCCAGTCGGCGGCGGCAATGGCGCTGAAATCCACCGCGCCGGTGACGAGCGCCACCGCGTAGGAAACCAGCACGCCCAGCAGGATGGGCAGGATCTTGATCATGCCCTTGCCCCAGATGTTGCAGATGATGACGGTGCCCAGTGCAACGACGGCCAGCAGCCAGTTGGTCTCGCAGTTGCTGATGGCGCTGGGCGCCAGAATCAGACCGATGGAAATGATGATGGGGCCGGTGACGACGGGCGGGAAGAACTTCATGATGCGGCGGATGCCGAAGGTGGAGATCAGCAGGCTGACCAGCACGTACATCAGGCCGGAGAAGGCAACCGCCGCGCAGGCATAAGGCAGCATCTCCGTGTTGGGAATGGTCTGTTCACCGTTGGCGTCCAGCAGTTTGGGCGCCACGATAGCAAAGCCGCCCAGGTAGGCGAAGGACGAACCCAGGAACGCGGGGACCTTGCCCTTGGTCAGGAAATGGAACAGCAGCGTGCCCAGACCGGCGCACAGCAGCGTAGTGGACACGCTCAGGCCGGTAATCAGCGGTACCAGCACGGTTGCGCCGAACATGGCGAACATGTGCTGCGCGCCCAGAACCAGCATCCGGGGCGTACCCAGCTTGCGGGCATCATAAATGCCCTCCGAATAATCTACTTTCTCACTCATGGAAAAACCTCCTCTTGTGTTGCGGCGTACAGGGCAGGCCCGGGCGGCCGCCCAAAAAAAGAGGCGACGCCGTCAAAGAAACGGTGTTGCCTCTTTTGTACCAATAATACCCCCGCCGGCAAAGCTGCTGCGGGAACCAAAGGATAAGGCGGCGGACAAAATAAAAATCTTCAGCAACACACCGCTCGCCCCTTCCCGATACTTTAATTTGATAGTTTACCAGACCCGACGGTTTTATGCAAGCGGTTTTTCCGAAAAATGTTGGAAATCCGTCAATTCGGGCAGTTCGTACAATTTCGCCGCGCCATGGTGCAGCAGGCGACAAATTGCAGAAAATATGCTATACTAAAAGATATTCAATTTTTACCGACGCCTCCTGCAACGAAAGGAAGGACCCCCATGGACTGGAGCCTGCTTGGCATCGAACCCACAACCGACAAAGACCGCATCGCCGACGCATACCACGAAAAGCTGGCTGTAACCAATCCGGAGGACAAGCCGGAGGAATTCAAGGCGCTGCGCACCGCCTACGAGGAAGCGCTGGCGCTGGCCGATACGCCGCCGGCCGATGCTCCCGCCACCCCGCTGGACCGCTGGCTGGATCAGGTGCGCGCCGTTTACGACGATCTGCCCGCCCGCTGCGACACGGAACGATGGCGCATGTTGCTGGAAGACCCGGTCTGCTTTTCGCTGGGCGGGCGTCTGGCCGCGCGCGACGCGCTGCTGCATCTGTTGATGGACCGTTCTTTTCTTCCCCGATCGGTATGGCGGCTGCTGGACGAGTTCTTTGATCTACGTGACAGTAAGGAGGAGCTGTACGAAAAGTTTCCCCGCGATTTTGTGGACTACGGCATAATCAATGCAATCCAGTTTCCCGAACTGATCCCCTACGACCGGTTCACCAACACCACCGGCGCCGCCTGCGACGCTTATATTCCGGCCGCCAACCGGTTCCGCCGCGCCGCGCGGCATGGCGACGTGCAGGAGGCCGGCGAAGCATTCGCCGCCCTGAAAGCCATTCCCGCCGAGCATCCCTTCACCCGCTACGCCGAAGCGTTGCTGCTGAACCTGCAGGACCGCAGCGACGAAGCAATGGAAGCCTGCAACGAATATCTGCAACAGTGTCCCGGCGACGAGGACGGCCTGCTGCTGCGGGCGCAGCTGTTCCAGGCCCGGAAGGATTTCACCGCAGCCGAGGCGGATCTGCGCGCCGTACTGGCAGTCAGCCCCAAGTACAACCAGGCCCGGTACGACCTGGTGTGTGCGCTGGAAAGCCAGGGCCGCTACGCCGCCGCCAAGGAAATTCTCTATGAACTGGAACGGGAGCAGCCCCGCAACCGCCTGCTGAACGAGCGGTGTCTGCACATCAACCGGGCCTTCCTGCCCGAACTGACCGCCCGCTACGACGAGGACCCCACCGACACCGAAAACGCGCTGGAACTGGCCTGGTGCTATTTACAGCTGGGCGAGTTAAAGCGCACCCGGCAGGTCGCCGAAGCGCTGCCCCGCGAGATGGAGGGCGGTTACGAATACGAAAACCTGATGAGCAAGCTGGCGCTGAACGAAAATGACAACGCCGCAGCCGCCGTTCACCTGAAAAAATGGGAACAGAGCATCCTTGCTCTGCCCGAGGGGGATCCGAACCTTGCCAAGCGCCTTACCCGCCTGCCGGAGGCCGGGCGGTTGCGCGCCTGGTGCCTGTATGAATCTGGACAGCGGGAGGAGGGCCTTGCGCTGATCGGTCAGGTGGAACAGCGCTGGCCGGAGGATGCCGAGACTTTTTTGGCCCATGCTCAGATGCTGGGTGCCGTGCCGGCCACCGCCACCCGGGAAATCCATGCGTGCGAGCAGGCGCTGACCCGCTTTATGGAGCTGCGTCCCTCGGATGGGTACGGGGCGTTTCTGCGCGGTGTTCTGCGTTTCCGTCAGCGGCGCAACACAGCTGCCTGGCAGGATTTCCTCACTGCCGAGCGCTGCTACGGCAGAGAGCTGAACTGCATGGCATACATGGCCCGCATTTTGCTGGATGACAACCGCCCCGACGAGGCGCGCAAACTTCTGGCTCCGCTGAACGGCGTGCCTGACACCGAAAGCGAAACACTGGAATATTGCCGGGCATGCCTGCTGGAACAGGACGGCAAAAAAGAGCAGGCACTGCAAAAATTTCGCTTGCTGCTGGACCACCTGCGCGCCGGCAGCGACAGTCTGGAGCGTCCCGGTGACGTCTACTTCCGCTGCGCCGTTCTGATAGACGACATCGGCAACGCCAAAGCCGGGGAGATGATCCGCATGCTGGAAGAGGGCGTGCAGGTGCAGCCGGATGACCTGCGGCTGATGGATTTTCTCGCCTTTGAGCAGACCTGCGCGGGCGATCTTGCCGCGGCGGAAGCGACCTACCGCCGTATGGCGGTGCTGCATCCCGAGCTGCCCGGCCCGCTGAACTCACTGGGGGAGTTGTACCGCACCCGGCGGAAGGATTATGTGCAAGCGGCTGAGTGGTACCGCCGCGAGCTTGAGCTGCGCGAAACGCCGGCGGCGCATTCCGCCCTGGGCAAATGCTTGCAGGAAACAGAGGATTTTGAAGGCGCGGAGCGGGAATTTCTGGCCGCCATGCGCCTGGACCCCGGTCAGCCCGCCTACCCGGCCAATCTGGCCGGGCTGTACATGGCGCTGAACCGACGTGAGGAAGCCGCCCGCCTGTTTGCGCAGGCGCTGGCCATCCAGGGTGCATCGAAAGGTTTTTATCTGTCGGTGCGAAGGCAGCTTGCACGGCTGCGCACCCGCATGGGCGATTATGGCGCCGCGCGGGCGCTGTGGCAGCAGAACATCAACGCCGGCGCACTGGAGGATATGACCGAGCTGGCCGATCTGCTGGCCCATGAGGGCCGGTGCGGCGACGCCATCGCATTGCTGGAAGAATGGTACGCCCGCGAGGAAAACGCCAGCGAGGCCTGGTACCTGCGCCGCCGGGCACGGTATCTGCGGCAGGTCGGGCGTGACAACGAGGCCAAACATCTGCTGGAGCACTGCGGCGACAGCGCGCACGCGCTGACCGACCTGGCCGCCCTGCATTTTGACCGGGGGCAGGTGCGCATGGCGCTGGCTTTGCAGAAAAAGTGCGTGGCCGCTGCCCCGCAGGAGGGATATCAGCTTGAATCTCTGGCCCTCTATCAGTGGTATGCGGGGCAGAACCGGGCCGCGGTGGAAACCGCACGCCGGGCGCTGGCCCTGCTGGAGCAGCAGCGCGGCATCTACGAGCGCGCGCTGTACCACGTCAGCCGCGCCGCACTGCTGTGCCTGACGGGCGATTATGAGGGTGCGCGCCATGCGCTGGCCGAGTGCCGCAAGGCTCCGCAGTGCCGCGACTGCATTTACAGCCGGTGCCGGGACGCTGACTGGTACGAAGCGATCCTGCTGGAGATGCTGGGGGATTACCCGGGCGCCGCAGCCTGCGTGCGCGCCGGATTGCAAGCAGCGCCCGGTGAACCGGATTTGGTCGCCATGGCACGCCGGCTGGCAAAAAAAGGAGAGAATGTATGAAAATCGGCATTGACCTGGGCACGACCAACAGCCTTGCAGCCTATTTCGACGGCGAAAAACCGGTGTTGGTGCCCAACCGTTTGGGAGAAAAGCTGACTCCGTCGGTGGTCAGCATGGATGAGAGCGGCACGGTGTATGTGGGCCGCACCGCGCAGGCCCGCGGTGCGCTGTACCCTGACCAGACGGCCGGCGTGTTCAAGCGGGCGATGGGGACCGATCGGGATTATGCGTTGTCCGGGCGTCATTTCCACGCGGAGGAGCTGTCCAGCCTGGTGCTGCGCAGCCTGAAGGAGGACGCCGAGGTATTTTTGGGCCAGCCGGTGGAGGAAGCCATCATCAGTGTACCCGCCTACTTCAACGACCGCCAGCGCAAAGCCACCCGCCGCGCGGGCGAACTGGCAGGGCTGAAGGTGGAGCGCATCATCAGTGAACCCACCGCCGCCGCCATCGCCTACGGGTTGGGCAGCAGCGAAAAGCGCTGCCGGTTCCTGGTGTTCGATCTGGGCGGCGGCACACTGGATGTTTCCATTCTGGAACGGTACGGCTCCATCATGGAAGTCCACGCCGTCGCCGGGGACAATTTTCTCGGCGGCGAGGACTTTACCGGCGTCCTGACGCAGCTGTTCCTGCAAAAGACCGGCACCGATCTGCACAGCCTGTCCGGCAAGGAGGTATTCGCTCTGCGCGCCCGGGCCGAAAACGCAAAGCTGGCGCTGTCCGGCGGGCTGATGGTGGTGATGAGCGCCGTCATCGGCGGGCAGGAGATTTCCGCCGCCGTCACCCGCGCCGAGTACGAAACCGCCTGCGCGCCGCTGCTGCAGCGAATCCGCAAGCCCATTGAGCGCAGCCTGCGGGACGCCCGGCTGGACCCCGCCCAGATCGACCGCATCGTGTTGGTGGGCGGTGCGTCCAAAGCGCCGGTGGTGCGCAATTTTGTGACCAAACTGTTCGGCCGCCCGCCCGAGACCGGCGTGAATCCCGACGAAGCCATCGCCCTGGGCGCCGCATTGCAGTGCGGCATCAAAAACCGGGAGCAGGCGCTGCGGGAAGTGGTACTGACCGACGTCTGCCCTTTCACGCTGGGCACCACGGTGGTGGCTTACCGCGGCTCGGAGGAGGAGCGTTTTTCCCCCATTATTGAGCGCAATACCACCATCCCGGTCAGCCGTACCCAGCGGTTTTATACGGTGCACGATGACCAGAGCATGGTGACGGTGCGCATTCTGCAGGGGGAAAGCCGCCTGCCGGAAAATGATCTGGAGCTGGGACGTCTGGAAGTGCCGGTGCCCCAGCGCCCTGCCGGGCAGATTTCCATCGACGTGACTTACACCTATGACGTCAACGCGCTGCTGGAGGTCGAAGTGCTGGTGAACGCCACCGGCGTGAAAAAGCGGGTGCTGATCCGAAGCGAGGACTCTCCCCTGAGCCGCGAACAGGCGGAAGCCCGCATGAAGGAACTGGCTTACCTGAAAATCAACCCCCGCGAACAGGAGGAAAACAAGCTGCTGCTGTTCCGGGGCGAGCAGCTGTACGAACAGGCCACCGGCACCGTGCGGGAAGAAACCGGCCGTGTGCTGGCGCTGTTTGAGCGGGAACTGAACAGCGGCGATACCGCCCGCATCGAGCGGGCGCGGGCACAGCTTGGCGCCGCACTGGACGCGTTGGAAGCAATGGACGAAGGCGGCTGGCAGCCGGAGGAGGACAGCGATGCGCAGGAATAAACGTATTGCGGCATTGGCACTGACCGTAACGGCGGCCGCCGTTACGGCGATCCCCGCGCTGGCGGAATCCACCGGTACGGACGGCGGTTCGGTGGGCGGCTGGCTGGTGCTGATCTGGCTTCTGGTCTGGGGATCCTGCATCGCAGGCGCCGTATGGGCCATGAACACCAGCTGCCTGTTCCGGCCGGAACGGGTCTCGCCCCGCAAGCTGCCGGACGCCCCCGGCTTTGAGCCCATGGCGGTGTACTACGCGCCCCAGAAGCTGGGCCAGCCCGCCCCTCAGGCGAGCCGGCTGTCCCCCGTGCAGACGGCGCCGCCGAAGGTTTCCGCCTCGCCGCTGGGCTGGGCTGCCTTTGCGGCGGCCGCTTTCGGTGTGGCGGTCCCGCTGTTTCTGATCCCGCAGTGCGTCGCCATGATTTTGGGCGGGCTGGGAATCCGGTTCAACCATTCTACGGCCACCCGCCGCCTTTCGCTGGCGGCGCTGGTGATGGCGTTTATCAGCTTTGCCGGCAATGTGCTGATGTTCTCGCTGGTTTGATATGCAAAGCAACGGGGAAGCCCCCGCGCAGCGTGCTGCGTGGGGGCTTCCCCGTTGTGTGAAGGAATGTCAGGCGTCCCGGCCGGTTCAGTGAAGCTCAGGCCAGTACTCCTTGTTGGCTTCGATCATATCGTCCAGCACTTCCTTGGCGACCTTCATGCTGGGCACGGTTTTGTTGAGGGTGAAGGCCTGCAGCACTTTCTCGTAGCTGCCTTCGATGCAGCCCTGCACCAGCAGCTTCTCGCAGTTGAGCTGCTGCATCATCAGGCCCTGCTGGAACAGCGGGATGGGCTTCTGGGTGATGACCTCCGGCCCGTTCTTGCCAATGTAGGCGGGAACCTCCACCATGGCGTCGTAGGGCATGTTGGGCAGGCATCCACGGTTCTCGGTGATCACCAGGAAGCGGGCCTTGGTATCATTTTTCAGGGCAATGGCCAGATCGGCGATCCAGTCGCCGTGGCTGCCGGCGTAGAACACCTTCTCGTCGATCTCACCGGTGGCCAGATAGCGGTCGATGCCCTCAAACAGGTTCTTCTCCCGGGTCTCCATCACCTCGTTGGCGCGGGTGTGGTTGGGGTCCGAATGCTCCACAAACTCCTTCTGCTGCAGGTAGTAATTCAGGTAGGTGTTGGGCAGCATTTCAGGGAAGTTTTCCATGATCTCATACTCGCCCTTCCACACATAGTACCAGCTGCCGCGGGTGTGGCGGTTGCCCTCGGCGCCGGTCTCCTTGTTGGCGTTGACGCTCACGCCCAGGGCGGCCTTGTCCTTCAGGTAAGCGTCGGGCAGGAGGATCTTATGCTCCATGATGTAGTCGCGCAGCGGACCCATCAGGTCCTTCCCCTTGTATTCGATGGAGGTGAACCAGCCGAAGTGGTTGAGTCCGAAATAATCGTAAACGATCTCCTTCTTGTCCTTGATGTTCATGGCGGCGGCCACCACGTCGATAATAGCGATGGGCATGTCGCAGATGTTGATGATGCGGGCGTTGGGACGCAGCACGCGGCACGCCTCAGCCACGATGGAAGCCGGGTTGGAATAGTTCAGGATCCAGTGATCGGGCCGGGCGTACTTCTCGGCATCGTCAATGACCTTGATCATGGGGAAGATAGTGCGCATGCCGTAGGCCATACCGCCGCAGCCGCAGGTCTCCTGGCCGACACAGCCATGGCGCAGGGGAATCTTTTCATCCTGTTCGCGCATGGCGTACTTGCCGACGCGCATCTGCGCAAAGACAAAGGAGGCATCCTTGTAAGCGGTCTCCACATCGGTGGTTGCCACCAGTTTGATGTCGCACTTCAGATCCTCATGCAGGATCCAGTCCACCAGCACGGCGACTTTATCCTGGCGTTCCTTGTCCAGGTCGAACAGACGGATCTCGGTGACTTCCAGTTCCTCGCGGCGCAGCGCGATGGATTTGACGATGCCGGCGGTAAAGGTGCTGCCGCCGCCTACGATGGTAATGATCATAGCGTAAACTCCTCTCTTTCTTACATGTTGTACTCTGTCAACGGCGTCACAGCTTTTCCAGCTGTTCTTCCACGTCGCGTTTTACATCCGCCACGCGCAGGCCGTAAATAATCTGAACGTCCGAGCCTTTTTTGACGATGCCGCTGTTCTGGGTTTTATTGATCAGCGCCTCGTTGAGCAGCGACGGGTCTTTCAGGCTGACGCGCAGGCGGGTGATGCAGTTTTCCAGCGCAAGGATGTTGCCCTTGCCGCCCAGACCATTTATGATGCTCATCGCTTCGCTGTCTGCGGGTGCGTCGGGCGCCGCAGCGGCCGGAGCGGCCCCTGCGGAAGCGGCAGCGCTTACGGTTTCCGGCTGCGGGGCGGGTTCGTCGGGCACGGCGCCGGCGGGCAGGGGCTCACCCTCACGGCCGGGGGTGTGATAGTTGAGTTTCTTGATGAGAATGGTGAACACCACAAAGTACACAACGATCTGAATCAGGCCCAGCACCCACATCAGCCACATGCGGTTGGTCTTATCGGCGTTGGCGATGTTGGTAAGGATGCTGCTCAGCAGGTTGCCGTTCCAAAGGGCGATGACGTCAAAGACTTTCAGCAGCGCCATAAAGAGGCCTGCGATCACCGAGTGGATCAGGTACAGCAGCGGCGCAGTGAAAATAAACATGAAGTCGATGGGTTCGGTGATGCTGGACAGGA
>JBJEYG010000094.1:0-9376 GCA_051886555.1 Gemmiger sp. | reverse complement strand
AAGCTGGCGGGCGGGCAGTCGTCCTTCTGGCAGGAGGGATCGTAAACGATGCCTGCCTCGGTGGTGTTGGAGACGATGATCTCCAGATCGTCGCTGGCGGCGACCTGCATCATGGCCTCATAGTCCTCTTTCTCGTAAGGGTTCAGGCAGCGGCTCACGCTGGAGATGACGCGCTTGTCATCCACTTTCCGGCCGTTCTGGCTGCCGCGCAGGTAGAGGGTGTACAGGCCGTCCTGCGCATTGATCATCTTGGCCAGACCGGGCGCAATGGGCTGAACCAGTACGCACTTACCGTTCCAGTCGGCCTTCTCATTGGCCAGGTCGAACCAGTAATCAACGAACGCGCGCAGGAAGTTGCCTTCGCCGAACTGCAGGACCTTTTCGGGCGCGTCCTTCAGGACATACCCGTCGTAACCGGATTTTTCCAGGACCTGATAATTCAAAGTTTCCATTACAAGCTCTCCTTACAAATTCTGCTTCTCGTGCCGTAAGCACTACTCTAACAGTTTTATTGTAATTTTTTTACCGCCTACCGTCAAGACTGAATCTTCCTGTATCGCACAAATTTTGCGCATCTATTTTGCGCATTTGCAGTTTTCGCGTTTTGCACAAGGAAAGCCTCGAACTTTTGTCATTTTTTTCGATTTCAATGCGATTTCTTCGCCTTGCCCATTTTCCGCGGAACATGTATAATAAAGAAAGCAACCTGTCCAAATAACCCGCGCAAACCGTGCATGATCTGTGCGGTATGCGGCCACGCAAAGGAGAAACGTACGTTATGAAAGCTTTTATGGACAAGGATTTCCTGCTGGAAACCGAAACCGCCAAGCATCTGTACCATGATTATGCCGCCAAAATGCCCATCGTGGATTATCACTGCCACATTCCCCCGCAGGAGATCTATGAGAACCGCCGTTTTGAGAACATCGCCCAGGTATGGCTGGGCGGCCACCAGGTCCTGGCCGACGGCTCTGATTATTACTTCGGCGACCATTACAAGTGGCGCGTGATGCGTTCCAACGGCGTGCCCGAGGAGTACATCACCGGCGATAAGCCTGACCGCGAGCGTTTCCAGAAATTTGCCGAAGCGCTGCCCATGGCCATCGGCAACCCCATGTACCACTGGTGCCACCTGGAGCTGAAGACCTTCTTCGGCTATGAGGGCATTCTCAACGGCGACACCGCTCAGGAAGTGTGGGATCTGTGCAACGAAAAGCTGCAGAACGATCCCAAGCTGACCGTGCGCGGCCTGATCGAGCAGAGCAATGTGGCCTTCATCGGCACCACCGATGACCCTGTCGACTCGCTGGAGTGGCACAAGAAGATCAAGGAAGATCCCACCATCCAGTTCACCGTCGCGCCCTCCTTCCGTCCCGACAAGGCGCTGAACATTCTGAAGCCCGGCTTTGCCGATTACATCCACAAGCTGGAATCCGTTGTGGGCCGCGAGCTGAAGTGCGCCGACTGCGTGGTTTCCGCGCTGGACGAGCGGCTGCAGTATTTTGTCAGCCTGGGCTGCAAGGCTTCCGACCACGGCCTGGATTATATTCCTTATGAGGAAACCGACGCCGACAAGGCGACCGCCGCCTTCAAGAAGGCGATGGCCGGCGAGCCGCTGACCAAGCAGGAAGGCGATCAGTACGCCACCTACGTTCTGCTGGAACTGGGCAAGCTGTACCACAAGTACGACGTGGCCATGCAGCTGCATTACAGCTGCCTGCGCAACGTAAACACCGCGCTGTACAAGAAGCTCGGCCCTGATACCGGCCTGGACATGATCGCCGTGACCGACTGCAGCGCTACCATCAGCAGCCTGCTGAGCGCTCTGACCGAAGCCGGCGCCTGCCCCAAAACCATTCTGTACAGCCTGAACCCCGCCGACTTTGATATGCTGGGCACGCTGATGGGCCCCTTCCAGAGCGACGTCTGCCCCGGCATGATCCAGATGGGCAGCGCCTGGTGGTTCTGCGACACCAAGGACGGCATGGAAAACCAGATGAAGACGCTGGCCCGCCTGGGTCTGCTGGGCAACTTCGTCGGCATGCTGACCGATAGCCGCAGCTTCCTGAGCTACACCCGTCATGAGTATTTCCGCCGCATCATGTGCAACATCATCGGCAACTGGGTGGAGAACGGCGAGTATCCCAACGACGAGAAGGCGCTGAAGCAGATCGTCGAGGGCATCAGCTACTACAACGCCAAGCGTTACTTCAACCTGTAATTTGAGCAAAAAATGTTCGCCCCCGCCGGCAATGCCGGCGGGGGCGTTTTTTTTGCGGGCAGAACCCGCGTCTGTTTTCCTGTTGCCGGGGCCGCTCACTCCGCGCGCCAGCCTTTGGCAATGTCCACCCAGCCGGCGAAATTCTGCGCGGCACGTTCCAGTTCGGGCACTGTCAGGCGCACCGCGCTGGCAGCGGTGCCCGCCGCCGGGTAAACAACGTCAAACCGGCGCAGCGACTCATCCAGATAAACCGGCACATCATCCCGAATGGCAAAAGGGCATACGCCGCCCATGGGGTGGCCGACCTTCTCCATCAGTTCGTCGGGGCGCACCATCACGGCCTTGCAATGGAAACGCGCCTTGTAACGCGGATTGTCCACCTTGCCGTCGCCCGCAATCACGATGAGCGCCGGGCCTTCCCCCGTCTCAAACGCCATCGTTTTGGCGATGCGCGCCGGCTCGCAGCCCAGGTCGGCGGCAGCCTCGGCCACCGTGGCGCTGGATTCCTCAAATTCCTGTACCCGCCCGTCCAGTCCGAACTTGGCGAGATATTCCTTTACCTGATCAATCGGCATATTCTCTTTCCCTCTGTATTTTGTATTCATTCTGCATTCCGTGCGGCGGTCCGCCGCGCGCACGTCATTGCGGAATTCCGTTTTCCAGGCCGCAAAGGCCCGCCTGCACCTGCCGTCATCCGCCAGCAGCTCCGGCTTTTCCGCCGCGCCGTGCAGTTCCATGCTCCGTCCCTCACCGCTTTTTGCCCAGCAGCACAGTGCGGATGTGGGCAAAGCAGGCCCCCTCGCCCTCGTCCCGCAGGATCCTCAGGCAGGTTTCCAGCTGTTCGCGGGTGCGGGGATTCAAAATGTAATGGTCTTTGCTCTTGTCGTAATAATCCCAGGCGTCCGCGTCGGTGTACTGATCGCCCCGGTAGTTGCGGCTGGCGGCGATACGGTCGCACACCATCTCGGCCACATAGCGGGCGGGCATTTCCATGCCCTCCATGGCGTGGCCGCCGTTGGGCGAATAGTCGATCCAGTATTCCAGATGGTGCTTGTTGCGCCCCTTGTGGTGCAGCCAGGCCGCGCTGTACCCCTCCGCCTTGCGCTGGACATTGTTGGGGCTGCAGTTGCCCTGCCAATATTTGGCCCCGGCCAAAAACTCCACCGGGCTGAGTTTGGACAGGTCGTGCAGCAGCCCCTGCCGGTACAGCCCGCAGCGGAAGCAATACCGCATCACCAGCATTTTATGATGGTGAATCGTTTTATAATGTTTGATGGGGTGCCACATGGCGTGCCTCCCGTTCTTCGGCATTGCATTTTCCTGCATTGTATCACGTTTGGGCGGTTTTTGCCAGCCCCCGCAGCACGCATCCCCAGCCGCTGAGCAGGTATCCCAGCAACGCGCAGCAGCCGGGCACAAACGCAAATTGCCAAAGCACCTCGATCAGCCATGTGTGGATGTCGGCATGGGCTTTGGACAGCACAATCCAGGAGGCGGGCGCCGCAAAGGTGAGCATCCACACCAGCGCCGCCGGCCCGAGCGCCGCCAGCCGTGCTTTTTGACGCAGCAACGCCCACAGCAGTGCCGACCCGGCCAGCGACGCCAGCGTGAAGGCCAAAAGCCCCCGCAGCGTGACCGCCGCCTCGCCCAGGCGCAGCATGGCCGCGTCGCTTCGCAGGTAACCGGCCAGCACCCCCAGCGGGGTGATGCCTTCCCGCACCGCGCCGTCCGACACACTCATGCGGGAGGAAGCCGCCCCGGTGATATTGGCCAGACTTTCCGCCCAGTTTCCATAGTAAAGCTGCCCCTGCGCCAGCCATACGGCCAGCGCGGCAGCAACGCCGCCCACAGCGGCGGCCCCCGTGCTTACCATGCGCCAAAACCAGCTTTTCCGCTGCAATGCGCCGTCCGCCGCCCAATGCCAGACCAGCGGCGCCTCGCACAAAATCAGATAGGTGGAAATGAACTCAAACCCGCACAGCGCGCGGGCCAGGCAGGCGGAAAATACCAGTGCCAGGCACCAGGCAGGGGTGCGGCCGCGGCGTACCGTTGCCCGGCACAGCACAATCCCCGCCAGCAGCGGCACCAGCCAGAGCCACAGGCACCAGTACAGATTTTTCATGCCCGCCTGAATCCCGGGCGCCAGCAATGCGGCCGCCAGCCAGCCTGCCGCTGCCGGCAGGCCGCAGGCGTTCCAGAGCGCCAGGCATACGCACAGTGTCGCGGCATAAAACAACATGCTGTTGATAAAATACAGTGTCCGTTCGCGGGAGAGCCCGTCGTCGGCAAAAACGGACAGCAATTTGTTTGCGACGCCCCACGCCCAGCCCTGCAGCCCGCTCTGGTGGGTATAGCTGCGATATTCCTCCGGACGGACAGGGGTGTTGTCCCGGTACATGGCGCGGTTCTCGTCACCGCCCCACTCCTCGGTATACACGCCCAGAAAGCCGCCCGGTGCGCTCTGGTTCTGCTGCATTTGCAGCATGCGGCCGAACACCAGCATCTCGGAATAGGGATCCCAGTTGCCGGTACGGTAGGTACTTTCGTTGTGCAGCCCCAGCGTCAGCGCCGCGCTGAATACCAGGATGCAGAGCGCCGTCAGCAATTTATGTTTTTCAAAAATACAGCAGACCTTCAAACCTTTTCCCTGCCCCTGTTCAGACGGACCGCTCAGCGGTCCCACTTGTCGCAAAGCGCCTGGATCTGGCTGGCGAATTTGGCCAGATCCTTGTTGGCGCCGCCCCGATTGTGCTCGATGACCACCATCAGCCGCTTGCCCATGTTCACCAGCCGCTCAAAAGCCGTGCTGGTACGGCGGCCTTCCTGGGCTGCGGCCGACTTCTCGATGCGCCGGGTGTTGCCCACCGCCAGGCAGACGGCGCGGCGATCCCACAGTTCATACACAGCGCCGTTATAGGGCGCTTCGGCAGCGTAGCCTTTGTCTTTCAGGTGCTGCGTCCACACCTGGGCCACGCCGTCCTCCCCGTGGTTGACGAACACCATCGCCGGGCGGGGTGAAAAATGGTCGATCCATGTTTCCAGGCCGGCCTTGTCGGCATGGCCGGAAAGGCCGGTGAGCTGCGCGATCCGGGCGTGCACCTCCACCGGCTCGCCGAACAGCTTGACGGTGTCGGCGCCTTCCAGCAGCGCGCGGCCCAGCGTGCCGCCTGCCTGGTAGCCCACAAACAGGATCGTACATTCCGGCCGCCAGAGATTGTGCTTGAGGTGGTGGCGGATACGTCCCGCCTCGCACATTCCGGAAGCGGACAGGATCACCTTGGGCGTCGTATCGGCGTTGATGGCCACCGAATCCTCCTTGGTTTCGGAGGTGCAAAGCCCCGGGAATGCCAGCGGATTTTTGCCCTCGTTCAGCACCGCCAGCGTTTCCTCGTCGCAGCAGTCGGCAAAATTTTCCCGGAAGATGGTGGTGGAACGGGTGGCAAGCGGGCTGTCTACATAGACGGGGAAATTGTCATGGCCGTGAACCAGGCCCTGTTCCTTGATCTGCCGGATAAAATACAGCATTTCCTGCGTGCGGCCCACCGCAAAGCTGGGGATGACCACATTGCCGCCCTGGTCGAAGGTCGTTTGCAGAATCTGAGCCAGCTCCCCCAGATAATCCGGCCGGGCGCCGTGCAGACGGTCGCCGTAGGTGGACTCCATCACCACAAAATCGGCGTCGGTCAGATAGGTGGGATCGCGCAGCAGCGGCTGATCCAGGTTGCCGATGTCGCCGGAGAACACAACCGTCTGTGTGCCGCCGTTTTCCGTCACCCGCAGGGCGACGGCGGCGCTGCCCAGCAGATGTCCTTCGTCGGTCAGCGTGACCTGCACGCCGGGGAACGGCTCAAACGGCCGGTCATAGGGCTGCGGGCGGAACTGCTTCATCACCTCGACGGCGTCCTGCACGGTGTAGTCCGGCTCGATCATGGCACGGCCGCTGCGCTGCGCCTTACGGTTTTTCCACTCGGCCTCCTGCTCCTGAATGTGGGCGGAGTCCTGCAGCATGATGCCGCACAGATCGGCGGTGGCGTCGGTGCAGTAGATGGGTCCTCGGTAACCGTTTTTGTACAGGTAGGGGATCCGCCCCGAATGGTCAATATGCGCGTGGGTCAGCAGCATTGCGTCGACTTCACCGGGCGCCACCGGCAGCGGGGCGTTTTCGTAGGTATCGCTGCCCTGCTCCATGCCGCAATCCACCAGAAAGCGCCGGCCTGCCGCTTCCACCAACGTACAGCTGCCGGTCACCTCACGGGCAGCGCCCAAAAAGGTCAGTTTCATATCAGGCATCCTCCTTTTTTACCGGCACAGCCGGCCGGTCACTCGGCGTCCGGAAGGGCAAACGTCCCGGTAAAACCGTTGGTGGCGTCGTTGATCGCCATGCGCACGCACCAGAATGCGTCGCCGTAATCGCGAACCACCGTGTAGTTCTGGTTGGAAAGGGTGGCCAGGCTGGCGGTATCGGTCACCAGCAGGATCGGTCCGTCGACCACGTCCTTCTCCTTCAGGCTTTCGCGGTAAGTCTCGCTCACCGTTTCGTTGGCCAGCAGTTCGGCGTAGCTGGCACCGTCAGTGAGCACCAGCTGGATGCGTGCGCCGCCGGGCAGCGCGTTCATCAGGTCGCCGCGGCTGATTTCGGTATCACCGTAAGCGGGGCTGCTCACCGCCACCGTCAACGCCGAGGGGTACATGTTGGAATATTCGCCGGGCAGCGCGTCCCGGTCGGCGGTGTACAGCGACAGATACAGCTCCGCCACATAGTTGCCGAAGGTAATGGTATCCTCCACCTTATCCGGCCATTCCATATCAAACAGCTTCTGCGCCAGGATCTCCTCGTCGTCCCGGGCCAGCTCGGCCTCTTTGGCGGCCGCATTGCTGCGCGCAGTCTCACCTTCGTCGCCGAAGGTCGTTCCGGCCAAAGCGGCGCCGTCCACCTGACCGGCCGCCGCGGTAACGCTGCCGTCGGTGCCGAAGGTCAGCTCCAGCTTGCCGACGCTGCCGTTTGCGGCGCCCGCACCGACCACCGTCAGCTTGCCGTTCTGGCCGGAGGTCTGACCGTTGCCCGCGATAACCGCCGTGACGCCCAGTTCCTTCAGCGTATCCAGCAGCGGGGCGGGGTCTGTGTCCGCGCCGGTGATGCAGACGATGGCATCCACCCCCCTGGCCTGCAGTGCCGCCACCTGGGCGGCCGCGGTTTCAGCGGCGTCGGATGCGGTGACGCCGGCGGCGCCGGTGACATTGCCGGTACCACACAGCGCGAAGAACCCGATCTTTTTGCCGGCCTGCTCCACAACGGCGTTCATGCCGTTGGAAATGCGGTTGCGGTTCCAGCAGGTAGCGCGATCCAGTACCGGCAGGCCGGTTTCGGCGGAAATCAGGTTGGCGGCCAGCGCCGGGCCGGAAGCCATATTTTCGTCCGAACGGAGCCGTTCGACCCCTGTAGGCCAGGTCGGAGGCGTCAAACACCTGCAGGTCATATCCGCAGGCGGAGAACATGCTGCAAATATCCATGCCGCCGGTCAGGCTGGCACGCACGGTCCCCTGCAGGCTGCCGCCCGCGTCCACCAGAATGGCGTCGGGCGTATCCGCCTTGAGAGCCGCCACATGTTCCATGCCGGTCACATCGCCGTGCAAACCGGCGGTGGCGAATACCGGCACGGTGACTTTGCCCACGCGTACCAGGCACTCGGCGCTTTGGGTGCCGTCCGCCAGGGTGACGGTAATCGTGCACTGGCCGGTTCCCCTTGCCTTGACCACGCCGTTTTTGTCCACCGTAGCAACCGCCTTGTCGCTGGTCGTGTAATAAAGCTTTTGGCCGCCCGCGTCCTCGGCGGGCTCGTTGGTGGTCAACGTGGCTCTGTCGCCTTTTTCGGCCAGCCAGAGTTCGCACTGGTAGGTATCGTTGGAAAATCCCGGTGCGGAGGTTTTGCCCTTGCCGTCGGTGATGCCGGTAACGACCAGCTCTTCCATCACAAAATCCACGTCCACCGTCTCGCTCTGCACGCCGTAGGTTTCGCCCGGTTCCTGGTAGGTGCACTGCCACATGGAGTAGGTACCGGTATAGCCCAGTTCGGTGTTGTAGCGCGCGATCCACAGATTGTTCCGCCAGCGGTCGAAGGCCGGATCGTCAAACCGGCTGCGCACCCAGTTGATGGAAGCGTACAGTCCCTGTTCCCCGTTGTAGCCACGCTTTTGCAGCTGGTCAAAGAAGGCCGACACGATCCGCGCCATCTCGTCGGGGTACAGGCTGGTGATCTTGGGGTCCTCCAGGTCGTAGTAGACGGGGTAAGTGAGCTTGCAGGGGTTGGCGGTGTAGTCGTCCAGCTCCTCATAGGCAGGCGCCATCAGACCCATCAGGCGGGCCACATGGTCGGCCTCGCTGCGAGCCTGCTCCTCCGTCAGCGCATAAGAATACAGATAGATTCCGTAGGGAATGCCCAGATTCTGACACGCCTCATAGTTGGCCCGCCAGTATGCATCATCCTGATTGTACTCGCCCTCGCCGTTCCACTCGCTGCCGTAGCCGCAGCGCAGAATGGCGAAATCAATACCGGCGTCCTTGGCCTTCTGCCAGTCGATCTCCCCCTGATGCTCCGACACGTCAATGCCCTTTTTTGTGGCGGCGGTGATGACCTCGCCGCTGCTGCTGAAGTAATAGCCCCTGTCGTTTTTGGCCCAGGCGCCGGCACTCTCGCCCACGTCCGGTTGCTCCGGGCCGGCGGTGCCGTTGTCGCGCAGCAGAAGCGCCGAAGCCAGCAGGCAGAGAGCGACCGCCACGGCGCACACCGCCAGGTACACCAGACTGCGGCTGTGGGCGTCTTTCGCGCCGGCGGGCGGCGCCTTGGGGGCACGGTTTTCGGCGCGGCGGTACACGTTGCGCTGTGTGCTGTGCTTTTTCACGTTTTTTCGTCCTTTCCGGTGTTGTTAGCTATTGTATGCGGCCGGGGACGCCGCCATGCTGCGGCACGCGCATCCGACCCGCGCAGAAAATTTTTGTTATAGAATCTATGGTACCATTTTGCGCGCCAAATTACAACAAATTGCGCCGCCCCAAGTTGTAAACAAAAATCGCCGCCTGCCACAAACGCAGACGGCGATCCCCGGATCATACTTTTATTTTCAGTAGGAAATCAGATCGCGCTGTGCGCCGGACAT
>JBJEYG010000093.1:0-2104 GCA_051886555.1 Gemmiger sp. | reverse complement strand
GCCGGAAAGCGCGAAATAATTTCATCTGATTGGCTCCAAGAAGCCTTTTTTGACAGTCTGAACGGTGTAACTTTTTCCAAGTTACACCGTTCTCTTTTTTGTCTCGTCCTTTCGGTTATTTCTTCTCCATCTCTCCCGCCAATTCAAACCCCTTTTTGGCGGCAATCACAGCAATGATTTCGTTGATCACAGCCGCAGCGGCAATCGTCCCCTGCACAATCCCGGCGAGCTCCGGCTGCGCAGCCAGAGAGGAGCACGCAATGCCGGTGAAGACGAGTGAAACACCGGAATGGGGCAGCAGCGTCAATCCGAGATAGTTTTGTACCGTATTCGGCATCTTCGTCGCCTTGGCGCCGATCCTCGCGCCAAAATATTTTCCCATGCCTCTCGCCGCGATATACAAAAAGGTATACAGACCCGCTCCGAGAATCAGGTGGTAATTCAGCGGTGCACCCAGGTCCACAATCGCGGCCAGCAGGCTGATGGCAAGGATCGGATGGAAGCAGTCTGTGATCTCGTTCAACCGCTCTTCTTCCACCATATTCGTGAATACGGCGGAAAACGAGACGCCCATCAGCATATAGTTCAGTGTAATCCCGGACAAGACGCGGGTGTTCAGGAACCATCCCAGCACGACGGTCAGCGTGATGCCGGCAACCACAACGGCCAGCGTCCGCGCGCGTCCCCGCACCTTTTTCAACAGCCATCCGGCAGGAAACCCGGTGACAACGCCGATCACAACCGGCAGACAGATCATCAGCGGGATCATAACAAGCGGAACGGAGCCGCCGGATACCGAACTGGACACAACCGAATTGATCGTAAAGAATACCGCGATTCCCACGACGTCGTCCAACACCGCCATCGGCAGCAGGGTGTCGGTTACCGGACCGGTCGTGTGAAACTCGTTGACAATGGACAGCGCCGGGGCCGGAGCGGTCGCCAACGCAATTCCGCCGAACACAAGGGCGAGGTAAACCGGAACTCCGGAAACCGCAAAGACCAGCGCAAAGACCAGCGCGACAAAGAAAAAGGTGCCCAGCGACTGCGTCAACGTGGTGACCACCAGCGCCTTCCCGTAGTTTCGGATCTTTTTCCACACAAGCTCGGTGCCGAGCATCAGTCCGAACGCGCACTGCATCCACATAATGATGGTTTTGTACCACGCCGCATCCAGAACGAACTGCGGCAGCAGTCCCAGCGCGTGCGGGCCGAAAAACATACCGACAATCAGCCAGCCCAAGATGGCCGGCAGCTTGAGTTTGGAAATCAGCTTGCCGGCAAGCGCAGCCAGCACCAGCACCAGTATCCATCGCAAGAAAACTATCATGATTCTTTCTCCCCCTTGGCAATCCCAAACAGCATAAAATCAAGCAGCTTTGGAAGGCTTGTTTCGTGTTCTTTGATTTGTTTGTCCAGCGTCATATGACGATATGCGGGACTGCTGAAATATCCGTTGAACATCCGCTGCATCTGCCGGAAATAATCAATCGCGCACTCCTCCGTGACACCGTCCCGAAGTGTGACGGAGGAAACCGCCGCGCGATAAATTTGTTCGTTGATTCTCTCAAACGGCTGCAAAATCTCCTGTATTCTCTCCCGCAGTTCCTCCTGCGGCTGCAGGATTGCCTCAAAAAAGATG
Organism: Gemmiger sp.; assembly: GCA_051886555.1. Taxonomy (GTDB): domain Bacteria; phylum Bacillota; class Clostridia; order Oscillospirales; family Ruminococcaceae; genus Gemmiger. The sequence goes on along the minus strand of JBJEYG010000093.1, from coordinate 462 downwards.
TGGGCTTCCCTCGGGTAATGCTGAAAAAAGTACATTCGGGTATTCATATACTTCAGCTGATCCGAGGCGCAGTCGTTTTCCTCGATCAGCGCTACCAGTTTTCCACAGCTGATCTTCAAGCATGCAAGGTACAGATCATCCTTGTCCTTGAAGTTATGATAAATCAGTCCTTTGTTGATCCCACTCTTGCAGATATGATTGATCGTTCCGCCGGCGTAACCGTTCGTGCCGAATTCCTCCAGCGCGGCCTCCAATATTTTGGATACCGTCAATTTTGTCTTTTCGTCCTGCTTCATATCTGCCTCCTGAGCAATCATTGACCATATGGTCAACAATTACCATAGCACAAATTGACCAGGTGGTCAATCCTGGTTTCTGATATTTTGCAAACTGTTTGGTTCCTCCAAAGTCAGGACCACCGGCATAGCCGGTGGCCTGCACTGGCCCTATAAGGGCCTTATA
>JBJEYG010000092.1:0-2109 GCA_051886555.1 Gemmiger sp. | reverse complement strand
GCCCAGAGCACGTCGTTGGTGTCGAAGATGTCCACATCCTCGTCCACCAGGATCACATGCTTCAGCTCCGGGAAGGCGGAGAAGGCCAGCAGGGCGGCCTGGCGCTGCTTACCCTCGTCGGTATGCACCGTCTTCCGGCACTGGAGCACCGCCATATACTTGCCGCCGCCGGAGCGGTGGGCATAGCAGTTCAGCACCTTGCCGGGCAGCGCCTTGTCGATCATGCCCAGAATGCTGGCCTCGGTGGGGATGCCTGCCATATTGACATGCTCCTCCGATGGACCGATGCAGGTCTGCATGATCGGATGATGCCGGTGGGTGACGGCTTTGACCTTGAGCAGCCAACACTCATGGCTGGCAGGGCCGTTATAGCCGGGAAACTCCGGCATGGCAAAGCCGGTGTGGGTGTTCTGATCCTCCACCACATGGTTGCTGCCGGGCAGAATCTCGCCTTCGATAACGTACTCGGCGTTGGCGATAGCATGCTCGTTCACCGAGATGCACTTGACCAGTTCCACCGGCCGCTGGCGCAGCGCGCCGGCGATGGACAGCTCATTGAACCCAAGCGGTGTTGTGGGCGGTTCAAAGCAGGCGGTTACCTCAATGGCGGGGTCCACGCCGATGGATACCGAGATGGGAAGCGGCTGACCAAGTTCAGTGGCACGTTCGGCCATGGCGCCGATGTGACGGGAACCGGGCTGCAAAAAGATGGACAACGCATCTTTGCTCTGAATGCACATACGGTGGATGGTTACGTCGGAAAGCCCGGTGTCCGGATGGGTGGCGTAGCACATGCCCAGCGTGATGTACGGCCCGGCGTCCACCGGCGTGTTGGTGGGAGCGGGAATCAACCGGAACAGGTCAAAATCCGGATCGGTGGCAAGGTGAACTTCCTCCTGCACAGGGGCAGTAGCGTTGGTGACAACAGGCTGAATGGGGTGGGCGGCGCAGGACTGTACCAAGTGCCCCAGTTCCTCCTTCTTGCAGCCGAACAGGTTTGCCACCCGCTCGCGGCTGGCCAACACGCCGATGGCCACGCTGGCGTCGGGGTGCCCCTTGATGGTATGGAACAGCATGGCAGGTCCGTCCACTGTGGTGGGACGCATGACGGTGCCGCCCGCGCCCACATACCGGTACACACCGGAAAGCTCTGCTGCCGGGTCAACCTCCACATGTGTCTCAATCAACTGTCCGGGGGTGTCCCGCAGTACCGACAACGCGGTGCGCAGATCAAGAATTTCTGTTCGATGGTCCATTGCAGGCTCCTTTCAGAAAAAGCGGTTTTCTTTTTATTGTAGCGGATATTCCTCGTTGCGGCCAGTGTTTTTTTGCAAAATCAGATTTCCCGCAGCCTGTCAGGATGGTACACGATGTTACCCACTTTGCCGGGATGTTGCTCCGGGCGGCCCAAAAGGCCCGATTCACCAAAAAAATTCACCGGAACAGCGGCGTCGCGCCGTGCCAGAATATCGCTGCACAATTCAATATTGTCCGCAAGAATGGCTTTGGGCGAGCAGTAGCTGCCATGATTGCGCAGTACCACGTCAAAATCGGCGTCAAATTCCGCTGCGTGTATCAGGCTGCGCCGGTAGGTCTCAATGGGCGCGCAGTCGGCGAAGAGCAGCAGCGTGTGTTCGCCGCAGGCGTCACCGAAAACGGCAATGCGATCTTCGGGCACAAGGAAGATCAGCGAGCCTTTGCTGTGACCGGGCACGGCGATGGGGCGCACCGTTACACCGCCCAGGTCGAAGTCGTCTCCTTCGTCAATGTCCCGGTAAGGGGCGGTGCGCTGGGGCAGAAAGTCCCCGTCGGATACGCCCTCCGGCATGCCGCCGGGGCCGTTGTGAACATCGTACAGCCGACGCTCCAGCGTGTTGTGCCAACGTTCCAGCGGCCAGTCGCGCCGGTTGAGATACACTTCCTCAAATTGGATCGAACCGCCCGCGTGGTCCAGGTGCCCGTGGGAGAGCAGTACCACATAAGGCTTGCCGGTAAGGCGTTCCACATAGCCTTTCAGATCGCCGAAGCCAAACCCGGTGTCCAGCAGGGCGGCACGCTCGCTGCCTTCGACCAGATACATACAGACTCCGCAGGGGGTAAGAATACGGA
>JBJEYG010000091.1:0-2111 GCA_051886555.1 Gemmiger sp. | reverse complement strand
TGCAGTTTTTGAGCAAAAATTTGCCGGAAACGCGGCCCGGAGAGGAAAAGCAGACCATCCTTCGCGGATTTGACATTGCCAACCGGGCGGTTTATGATAAAGCTACATCCGACCCGGACATGCTGGGCATGGGGACCACCGGGGTTTGCGCCTATGTGGCGTCCGGGGCAGCGCATCTGGTGCACGCGGGCGATTCCAGGGCGTATTTGTTCCACGATTCGCAGCTCCGCCAAATCACCCGTGACCACTCAATGGTGCAGCAGCTGGTGGACAGTGGTAAAATCACCCGGGATCAGGCGGCAAACCATCCTCAAAAAAACCTCATCACCCGAGCACTGGGGGTTTCGTCCACCATTGTGCCGGAATACAACCGGTGTCCGGTGCAGGCGGGGGATATTTTGCTGCTTTGCACCGACGGCCTGACCAATATGGTTCCGGACGAAGAGATCCGGTTGATTCTGATCGAGGCCGGCTTCTTCTCCGCGCCGGATATTCTTCTGGAGCGTGCGCTCCAGGCCGGCGGGCAGGACAACATTACCATCATGCTGATCGGCGTGGAAACTACGGAGGGTTCGAATGGATAACTTGATCGGGAAACGGCTGGATGGTCGTTACTTAATCGAAAGCGTCATCGGCGTTGGCGGTATGGCCAACGTTTATAAGGGCCAGGACGTCAAGACGGGGACTACCGTCGCCGTCAAGGTGCTCAAGGAGGAATTCCTGGACAACGAGGAGCTTGTGCGCCGGTTCAAGAACGAATCCAAGGCAATATCCATCCTGGACCATCCCAACATTGTCAAGGTGTATGATGTGTCGGTTACCGACCGGCTGCAATATATCGTGATGGAGTATATTGACGGCATTACGCTCAAAGAATATCTCAAGCAGCGTGGAGGACCGCTCACCTGGAAAGAGGTTGTCTACTTTGCCACCCAGGTGCTCAGCGCACTCAGCCATGCCCATTCCAAGGGAATTGTCCACCGGGACGTGAAACCGCAGAATATCATGCTTCTGGCGGATGGCTCCATCAAAATGATGGACTTTGGCATTGCCCGATTCTCCCGCGCGCAGAATCAGACCGTCAGCGACAAGGCCATCGGTTCGGTTCACTATATCAGTCCCGAGCAGGCCAAAGGGGATCATACCGACGCACGCACTGATATTTACTCGGTGGGCGTGATGCTGTACGAAATGCTCAGCGGCCGTCTGCCTTTTGACGGAAACGGTGCGGTATCCATCGCCATTAAGCAAATTTCCGATAAGCCCACGCCTTTGGCTGAAGTAGCGCCCAATGTTCCCGAAGGGCTGCGCCAAATCACCGAGCGCGCGATGGAAAAGGACCCCAAAGACCGTTACCAGAGCGCGCAGGAGATGCTGGCGGCCATTGACGAATTCAAAAAGAATCCCAGTATCCGGTTTGAGTACGAATACCTGACCCAGGATTCCCCCAACAAAACCATCAACAAGGTTGTCAATAACAGTAAAATGAGCAGTTCTTCCAATATCCGCACCGGTTCGGCCAAACGTTCCAACGGCAGTGCTCCCAAACCGGGCAACAGCAAAATAAAAAAGAAGAAAAAATCCGGCCGTTTTTCGGTGCTTCCGGTCTTTGCGGGTATGGCGGTGGCCTTTGCCATCGGCGCATTTGTTCTGGTGTATCTGATTTTTGCCAATTCCGCGAACCCGCTGTTTTCCAGTCGGGAGGATGTTACCCTTATCAACTTTGTCAACATGACCCAGCAGGAGTTTTTGAACTCCGAGTACAACAGTAAGCTGCATCCCATCTGGGTGTCGGAATACAACAATAAATATGACGAGGGGGTTATCTTTCAGCAGAACCCCCAACCCGGCCGTACCGTAAAAGAAGGGCAGCGCGTGACGCTTAAAGTCAGCATGGGGACCCAGTGGGTGTCCGTGCCGGAGACGCAGAGCATGACCAAGGCGGACGCGGTGCAGTCCATCAAGGATGCGGGGTTGGTGCCTGTCACCAAATCAGTGGCGGATGACAGCGTTGCGGCGGGCACGGTCATCCGTACTGAACCCGCTGCCGGCGAGTCTGTAGCCGGCGGCGCCACGGTCAAAGTGTATGTCAGCCGCGCCAAAGTGGATAC
>JBJEYG010000090.1:0-2116 GCA_051886555.1 Gemmiger sp. | reverse complement strand
AGTCCGGTTACTTTTGATGTCAGGTTTGACCACGCATTTTTAATGCCATTCCATAGACCATCAACAATGTTTTTTCCGATCTCCAGGACCTTACCAGGCAGCTCTTTGAAGAAGTTGATAAACGTGGTGATGATCTTGGGCACTTCTGTCTTGATTTTCGTGCCCATATCAGTGATGAACGATCCAATTTTTGAAATCGTTTCCGTCAGCCAGGTCCAGATTTTCCCGGGCAGCTCTTTGAAAAAATTGACAATGGTTTCAATGACCTTTGCCCTAACCTCCTGCGCCTTTGCGTTCGCATTCGTTACCCATTCGGCAATCTTTGTAACGGTATTGACCAACCACTCCCAAATCTTCCCCGGCAGCTCTGCAAAGAAGTTCACGATATTATCAATGATTTTGGGCACCTCGGTAATGACCCACTCAATTGCCTCTGCTCCCCAGGAGATCAGCTTTCCGATCGCAAAGCCGAGCCAATAGGCGATCTTTTCCGGCAGCTCAGAAAACCACTGTACAAGACTTTCAAAGAATGCCGGGATGGTCTCGGTGAAGAATGTACTGATGCTGTCTACAAAACTCGAAATAGCATTGGGAACTGTTACAGTGAAGAACTCCACAACGGCGTTGAAAGCTGCCGGGATGGTTTCTGTAAAGAATCCGACAATAGCATCAACTACAACGCTGAATACTTCCTTGATCGCTTCCCATGCGCTCGTGACGGCTTCGCGGAAACCGTCGTTTGTATTCCACAGCGTTATGAGCGCGGCCACCAACCCGGCAATCAGAGTGGCAATCAGGACAAACGGGTTTGCGTTCATGACAGCATTCAGCAAAGTTTGTGCTATGGTCTGCCCCTGCGTCGCCTTTGTCAGCGCCCCAATGATTCCACTGATTGCCGTCGCCGCCTTGTAGGCAACCATGGCCGCGGTAACAGCAATAACAACGGTCTCCAAGTTCTCGAACAGAACGGACAGCCCCGGGATCTTTTTTGCAAGCCCGTTCCCGATTTCGTCCACAACCTGAAGAGCAGCGTCCACCAATGCAGAAAGCAATTCCGGCATTGCAGATGCAAGCGAAGTCGCGAGAGTGGCAACGGCGTTAATCAAATCTGGTAGAATCGCCTCGATCAAGCGTGGAAGGTTCTCTGCAATAACTGGCGCCAACCGAACGATCAGATCACCAATGCCGCTAAGAATCTGCTCCACACGGGGGATGATATTTTCGCCGGCCGTAGCTACACTTTCAACAAAATTGCCGATCAGAACATCAAGGTCTTGGTTTTCGTCCGCAATGCCTGTAAGGAGGTTCGTCCAAGCGGACTTCATGGAGGCGATGCTTCCCTGAATAGTTGTACTGGCTTCTTTCGCTGTGGTTCCTGTAATGCCCATGTTGGTCTGCACAACATGAATGGCCTCGATCATCTGGTCAAAGGTGACGTTGTCCAGATCGCTTATGGTCTCATTCAGGATTCCGCTATCGTTGATCAGGCGTATCATTTCAGCCTGTGTTCCGCCATAACCCAGCTTGAGGTTGTCCAACATGGTATAGTTCTGCTTGGCAAAGCCCTGATAGGCGTTTTGAATGGCCTCCATATCCGTGCCCATCTTGTTTGCGTTGTCCGCCATGTCGGTGATGGCAAGGTCGGCAATTTTCGCCGCCTTTTCTGTATCACCGCCAAGGCCCTGCAGCAGACTCGCCGAGAAGGAAGTCACCGTTGTCATGTATTGATTCGCAGACAATCCAGCGGTTTTATAGGCGTTTTTGGCATACTTCATTACGGCGTCGCTACTGGCCTCAAACAGCGTTTCCACACCACCGGTCAACTGCTCGTATTCCGAATAACCTTCAATCGATGACTTTGTCAGTGCCGCAATGCCAGCACTTGCCGCGCCGATTGCTGCCGCACCAACCTTTGCAGCCGTTGCAAGGCCGGTTCTCAGTTTGTCCGCCAGCCCGGATATGCCGGAAGTAGCTTTCTCGAAGCTATCCGGCAGCCCTTGCAGTTCTTTTTTTACATCATCCGTGCCGAGGACTACGCTTATTGTAACAGAACCGTCGCTGCTTGCCATTTGACCACCTTCTTACTTGTGGTATTTCGCCGTATACTTGGCAATGC
>JBJEYG010000089.1:0-9488 GCA_051886555.1 Gemmiger sp. | reverse complement strand
AGTATAGCCCACTTTCGGTCAGAATTTCACCGGGCGCGAAAGCGGCGTCCCACGGATCGCGGGGCAGCGCGTCAAAGATCAGCGCGGCGGGGCAGACCAGCAACCGCGGATCGCCCGCGCGGCTTTCGGCCAGAAACCGGTCATAGTATCCCGCGCCGCGCCCGAGCCGCGTGCCCTGCCGGTCGGCAGCCAGGCAGGGGATCAGCATCAGCGTACCGGAGTGGGGCAGCGCCGCGGCGGGGCCTGCCGGCTCGGCGATGCCATACCGCCCGGGACGCAGTTCGCCGGGGCTGTGCACCGCGGCCGTTTCCATCCGCCCGCCGGGGCCGGGCAGGCAGCGGGGCAGGTAAAGGCATTTCCCTTCGGCCAGCGCGCGGTACAGAATGGGCGTGGTGTCCGGTTCATCGGGCAGGGAAGCGAAGGCGAACACCGCCTGCGCTTCCCGCCAGACGGGCAGCGCGAACAGGCGATCCGCCATCTGCGCGCCCAACGCGGGCATGTCCAGTGTGCGCCGCAGAGCCTTGGCGGCGGCGCGGGCCTGCTGTTTGGTCACGGGATTCCCTCCGTTGCAGTCAAATTCCTTCCGCCCATCAGGACGGAAAAATGCCGGCAGTCTTGCACCGGTACGAAAATTTTTTCGCCGTGCGCCGCCGGGGTTATTGTAGCAAATTTTGCGGGTCGCCGCAACTGGCGGCGCGCCCTCTTGCGAAATACGTCCAAACAGAGTAGAATATACTCATATTATTGTGCCTTACAGGCAAGGAGAGCAAACGAACATGGGAAAATTCAAGTTTGAACAGACTGCAATTCCCGGCGTTGTCATCATCGAACCCACGGTGTTCGGCGACGACCGCGGTTATTTTATGGAAACCTACCAGAAGGACGAATTCGCTGCCGCCGGTATCGACAGAGAGTTTGTACAGGACAATCAGTCCCGCAGTTCCCGCGGCGTGCTGCGCGGACTGCACTTCCAGAAGCAGCACACCCAGGGAAAGCTGGTGCGCGTGACCACCGGTGAAGTGTACGATGTGGCGGTGGACTGCCGGCCCAACAGCGCGACCTTTGGCAAATGGGTGGGCGTGACGCTGTCTGCGGAGAACAAAAAGATGTTCTACATTCCCGAAGGATTCGCCCATGGGTTCCTGGTACTGTCTGACGTGGCGGAGTTCAGCTACAAATGCACCGACGTGTACGACCCCACTGCCGAAGGCGGCATCCCCTACGACGATCCCACCGTTGCGGTGCAGTGGCCGGACTGCGGCTGCGAGCACAAGACCAGCGCCAAGGACAAGCAGCACACCCCCTTCGCCCGGCAGAAATTCGAGTTTTTTGACAAGTATTGAGAGGGTACCGCATTGCAGAAACTGAAACAATCCTTTGCGGGGTTCTGGCGGTACCGCTACCTGCTGCAAAACCTCATCTCCCGCGATTTCAAGTTGAAATACCGCCGCAGCATTCTGGGCGTGGCGTGGAGCGTGCTCAATCCGCTGCTCACCTGCCTGGTTATGTATGTGGTGTTCGATTCCATCATGCGCGGTCTGCGCGGGGAGGGGATCCCCAACTTTGCGGCCTTTCTGCTGATCGGCCAGCTGCTGTTCAACTTTTTCCGCGAATCCACCTCCATGGCGATGGAGAGCGTGCTGAAAAATGCCCCGCTGCTGCGCAAGGTTTACATTCCCAAATATATTTTCCCGTTGGAAAAGGCCTGCTTCGCCTTTGTCAACTGTCTGTTCAGCTTTGTGGCGCTGATCATTGTGCTGCTCATCACCTGGACGCCGGTCAGTCTCAACACCTTTTTGCTGGCCCTGTACCCGCTGGTCATGCTGTTCTTTTTCAGCCTCGGCATTGGGCTGGTGCTGGCGTCGCTGTATGTGTTCGTGCGTGACATCATGCATATCTGGGAAGTGTTCTGTACGCTGCTGTCCTACGCCAGCGCCATCTTCTACGACCCCGAAATGATGGACGGCATGATGCAGCAGATCATCCACCTCAACCCGCTGTACTGGTTCATCACCGCTTTCCGCAGCTGTGTGCTGTGGGGCACCGGCCTGACCACCAGCATGGTCGTGGTGTGCTTTTTGTGCGCCGCGTGCAGCATGGCACTGGGGATCTGTGTGTTCAAAAAGACGCAGGACAAGTTTGTCCTGTACATGTAAGGGGGCTGGCACATGGCGAATTTACAGCGGCAAGAGCCGATGATTTCCATCAACAACGTCTCCATGCGCTTTAACCTGGCCAAGGAAAAGCACGAGAGCCTGAAGGAATACTTCGTTGCCATGCTCCACGGCGGCATCCGGTTTGACGAATTTTACGCGCTGAAGGACGTAAGCTTTGACATTATGCCCGGCGACTTTTACGGCCTGATCGGGCTGAACGGCAGCGGAAAATCCACACTGCTCAAGGTGATCTCCGGGGTGTACAAGCCAAGCGCCGGAAACGTGACGGTGCGGGGCACCATCGCGCCGCTGATCGAGCTGGGCGCGGGCTTTGATATGGACCTGACCGCGAGGGAGAATATCTACCTGAACGGTACGGTGCTGGGCTATACGCCCAAATATCTCGACTCCAAGTTCGACGAGATCGTGGAATTTTCCGAGCTGAAGGATTTTCTCGATGTGCCGCTGAAAAATTATTCCAGTGGCATGGTGGCGCGCCTGGCCTTCGCGGTGGCGACCATCACCAAGCCGGACATCCTGATCGCCGACGAGATTTTGTCGGTGGGAGACTTCCTGTTCCAGCAGAAGTGCGAAAAGCGTATGGCCGAGCTGATGAGCGGCGGCACCACGGTGATTCTGGTGAGCCATTCCATCGAACAGATCGAGCGTATGTGCAACAAGGTGGCCTGGCTGGATCACGGGCATCTGCGCCGCAACGGGCCGACCGCCGAGATTACGTCGGAATACCGCAAATTTGAGAAAAAGGACAGCATTCCGGCGGACAAGCCGGAATAAAACCACAGGCGGCCCAGATGAGCCGCCTTTTTGGCAGGTGAACGATTTTGACACAACACATCAAAAAGCCCGACCCGGCCGATCAGACCCGCCCGGCGGACGTTGCCGCGCAGGACAGCGTGGGCGGCATGGCCCGGCGTCTGTTGGATCCCGCTCATCTGAAAGATCTGGCGGGGCGCAGCGCCGCAACGCTGAAAGAGCAGGGGGCGCAGCAGCTCTGGCGGGACGTGACCTTCAAAGTCGGGCTGGCGTTTCATCACGATTCCTGGCAGCACCGGGCCGACCTGCCGCTGCGCCGCACGCTGAAAGCCCAGCGGGAGGCAAAGCTGGCGGGGCCGGTCATCAGCATTGTAGTGCCGGTGTACAACACGCCGAAAAAGTTTTTCTGCCAGATGATGGACAGCGTGCGCAAGCAGACCTATGCCCACTGGCAGCTGGTATTGGTGGACGCCGGCGATCCGGAGCATCCGTCGGGCCGTATGGCGCGTGCCGCGGCGCGGCGGGACGGGCGGATCCTGTACAAAAAGATCGAGAACCGCGGCATTGCTGAGAATACCACCCAGGGGTTCCGGTTGGCCACGGGGGAATACGTGGCGCTGCTGGATCACGACGACCTTCTGTACCCCAATGCGCTGTATGAGTGCGCGGTGCAGATCGCCAGGGGAGCGGATTTTATTTACAGCGACGAGATCGTGCTGTCTGCCGATCTGCGCAAGCTGGGCGGCTACCACTTCAAGCCGGATTTTGCCCCCGACTACCTGCGCGGGTGCAACTATATCACCCATCTGGCGGTGTTCTCCCGCCGGCTGCTGGATCAGGTGGGCGCGGCGGAATACAGGGAATTTGACGGCGCGCAGGATCACGAGCTGATCCTGCGTCTGACCGAGCAGGCAAAGCGCATCGTGCACATTCCGCATGTACTGTATATCTGGCGCGGTCATGCCGGCTCCACTGCGGCGGGCATGGAAGCGAAGCCCTATGCGCTGGAGGCGGGGGTGCGTGCCATCGACGCGCAGCTTGCCCGGCTGAACATGCCCGGCAAGGCGGAATGCGTACCCGGTGCGCCGGGAGCGTTCCATGTGCGCTATGAGGTGAAGGGAACGCCGTCGGTGTCGGTACTCATACCCAACAAGGACCACACCGACGATCTGGAGCGCTGTTTGTCCAGCCTGTACCGTCTGGCCGGGTGGGACAACTTTGAGGTTCTGATCATCGAAAACAACTCCACCGACCCGAAAACCGAAGCGTATTATGCCGGTTTGCCCGGCCGGTATCCGAATTGCCGGGTGCTGCGCTATGAAGGCCCATTCAACTTCTCAGCCATCAACAACTTCGGCGCAAAGTTTGCAAAAGGCGACCACCTGTTGCTGCTCAACAACGACATCGAGGTACTGTCGCCGGGCTTTTTGCGGGAACTGCTCAGTTACAGCCAGCGTCCCGACGTGGGCGCGGTGGGCGCAAAGCTGTACTATCCCGACGATACCATCCAGCACGCGGGCGTATTGATGGGCATCAACGGTTCGGCAGGGCACAGCCACAAAAGCTACCCCCGCCGCGCGGTGGGCGATCTGTACCGTCTGGTGACCACGCAGAATTATTCCGCCGTAACAGGCGCCTGCCTGATGACCAAACGCAGCCTGTATGAAGAACTGGGCGGTCTGGACGAAGAAAATTTTGCCGTGGCCTACAACGACGTGGATTACTGCCTGAAATTGCGGGCAAAAGGCCTTTTGAACGTGTATACGCCGCTGGCCGAGGCCTACCACTACGAGAGCAAAAGCCGGGGGCTGGACACGCTTTCGGAAAACGCCAGGCGTTATGAACGGGAGAAGGCGAATTTCTACCGCCGATACCACGATCAGATCGACCACTATGATCCCTACTACAATCCGCACTTCAACAACCTGTTTGAAAATTTCGGCCTGAAATAAGCGAACCAAAAGGAACTGTCTATGGATTTGCGACTGAAACGGATAAAAGAACTGTTCGGCTACGCGGCAGCACTGCGGAAAGAGCAGGGGCTGGCGGCCATGCTGCGCCGGGCGGCGGGCTTTTTCAAACGCCGGTTTTTCGGCAAAAAGGCGCGCTACCTGCCCGCAAAAGCGGTGCTGCAAAAGCAGCGGGATGATTGCGCGGGAAATACCTGCGGGAGCTGGCCGGTGATCACCATTCTGACGCCGTTGTACAATACGCCTACGCGCTATCTGACCGAATTTCTTGACAGCGTGCAGGGGCAGACCTGCCCGTGCTGGCAGCTGGTACTGGCCGACGCTTCCGACGCGGAACACGCGCAGGTGGGCGAGCTGGCAAGGTCCCGCGCGGCGGCCGATTCCCGTATCGTGTACGCCAAAATCGAAAACCGGGGCATTGCCGCCAATACCAACGCCGCCGCGCAGCTTGCCGCCGGCGAGTATCTGGCACTGGCCGACCACGACGATGTGCTGGCGCCCCATGCGATCTGGTGCATGGAGCAGGCGATTCTGGCCCGCCGTGACGAAGGCAAACAACCGGATTTTCTGTACAGCGACGAAGCGCTGTTTACCAAAAACATCCGCCGCCCCACGGTGGGGCATTTCAAACCGGACTACGCCCCCGAATATCTGATGGCCTGCAATTACATCTGCCATCTGGCGGTGTTCCGGCGGGAGCTGTGGCAGGCGGTGGGGGGCGAGCGCCCCGAATGCGACGGTGCGCAGGACCATGACCTGTTCCTGCGGCTGATCGACCTGATGCACAAAACGGATCCTGCAGCTGCGCCGCTGCATCTGCCCCAGGTGCTGTATTACTGGCGGGTGCACGCGGCTTCCACCAGCGGCGGCACCGGCGCCAAGCCCTATGTGGTCAAGGCGGCGCAGAAGGCGGTAGCCGACCATCTCAGCGCCACCGGCCGCAGCGGCAGGGTGGAGGAAGGGCTTTTCCCCGGTACCTGCCATGTGGAGTGGGCGCTGCCCGGCTGGCCGGACGGCCCGGCGGGCCAGCCGGAGTACTGCATTGACCCGCCGCGGGACGCTGCCCGCCCGCCGCTTGTGTCCATCCTGATTCCCAACAAGGATCACACCGATGACCTGGAAAAATGCCTGCACAGCATTTACGCCAGAACGGCCTACGACAATTTCGAGGTTATCGTCATTGAGAACAATTCCACCGAGCCGGCCACCCGTGCCTACTACAGGACACTGCCCGACCGGTACGAAAATTGCCGTGTGGTGGGCTTTACCGGCGGCTTCAATTTCAGTCGCATCAACAATTTCGGGCGTCGGTTCGCCAACGGCAAATTCCTGCTTCTGCTCAACAATGACGTGGAGGTGCTCAACGCTGCCTGGCTGGGCGAACTGGTGGCGGAAGCCAGTCAGCCGGGGGTGGGCGCGGCGGGAGCCATGCTCTACTATCCGGACAACACCGTCCAGCACGGCGGCATCATTACCGGTCTGGGCGGCTATGCGGGCCACAGCCATAAGTACCACAAACGCGGCGGCAGCGGATACATGTTCCGCCTTGCCACCGTGCAGGACTTTTCCGCAGTGACGGCCGCCTGTCTGCTGGTGCGTACCAAGGTTTACGATGAGCAGGGCGGCATGGATGAGGGATTTACGGTGGCCTTCAACGATGTGGATTTCTGCCTGCGGGTTCGTGACGCCGGGTGGCGCATTGTGTGGACGCCCTACGCCGAGCTGTACCACTACGAGAGCAAAAGCCGCGGCTCGGACGAGAACGACCCCGTTAAAAAAGCTCGCTTTGCGCAGGAGCATCGCCGTCTGTACGAAAAGCACGGACGGGACAACATTCTGCGGGACCCTTACTACAATCCGTCCCTGTCGCTGGATTATGAGGATTTCCGCGAGAGCGGCGACCTGCGCAATCTGAAAGAATGCCGGCTGTGAAAGCCTCTGCCGGTTCCAAACAAAGATCCCGCCGCACGGCTGCGAACGTCAGCAATGCGGCGGGACTTTTTACTTCTTTTGTTTTTCGGCAAGCCGCTGCTTTTGCAGGGCCTGGCATTCTTCCATTGTTCGGCGGCAGGCCTCACGGCGGCGCGCTTCCTCCAGCGCGCGATGAATCGCACGATTCAAAAGCAGGTTTTCGGTGCGTTCGCGGGCGCGCTGCTGCGCCAGCGTGTGCAGCGAAGCTTCCTCGGCGCGTTCATCCGTTTCGGGGCGCTGCTCCAGCAAAGTGGCAGACAACTTATTTTGTGCCGAAAATGCGATCGCCCGCGTCACCCAGGCCGGGAACGATGTAACCCACGTCGTTGAGCTTTTCATCCAGCGCGCCAACGTAGATGTCCACATCAGGATGCGCCTCATGCAGAGCTTTCAGGCCCTCCGGCGCAGCGATCAGGCCGATGAATTTGATGTGTTTGGCCCCGCGCTTTTTGATCTGGCCGATGGCGTCGCTGGCGCTGCCGCCGGTGGCCAGCATCGGGTCGAGCACAATGACCTCACGCTCAGCAATGTCGCTGGGAAGCTTGCAGTAGTATTCCACCGGCTGCAGCGTTTCCTCGTTGCGGTACAGACCAATGTGGCCGACCTTCGCGGCGGGAATCAGGTTCAGCATGCCGTCCACCATGCCCAGGCCGGCACGCAGAATGGGCACCAGAGCCAGCTTGCGGCCGGCCAGCACCTTGGTTTTGGCCAGCGCGATGGGAGTCTCAACCTCGACCTCCTCGGTGGGCAGGTCACGGGTGGCCTCGTAGCACAGCAGCATGGCAACCTCGCTGACCAGGTCGCGGAATTCCTTGGTGCCGGTGTTTTTGTCGCGCATCAGGCTGATCTTATGCTGAATCAGAGGATGATCTACGATCTCTACAACGCTCATGGTAACAATCTCCTTGTTTTTTAAGTTTTATCGGTCAGCCTGCATTTGCAGGCGGGGGACAGGGGATTCAGCGGTTCTCCAGCGCGGTGATCTTGTCCACGCGATGCTGATGGCGGCCGCCCTCAAAGGGGGTGTCCAAAAACAGGTCGACCAGCGTGCAGGCAAGCCCCGGGCCGATTACGCGCCCGCCCAGGCACAGCACATTGGCGTCGTTGTGGCGGCGGGTATACTCGGCGCTGAACGCATCCGAGCAGCAACAGGCGCGGATGCCCTTCACCTTGTTGGCAGCCATGGACATGCCCACACCGGTGCCGCAGCACAGAACGGCAAGCTCATGCGCACCGGCCGTCACCGCGTCGCACACGGCGGCGGCATAGTCGGGGTAATCGCAGCTTGCCTCGCTGTAAGTGCCGTAGTCCTTGTAAGCAATGCCGCGTTCCTCCAGATGCTTTTTCAATTCCTCTTTCAGCGCGTAACCGCCGTGGTCCGCGCCCAGTGCAATCGGTTTGTTCATCTTGATAACCTTCCTTGTTCCCTCAATATTCCTGTCCGGTCCGGGCGGCTTCCCGTTCGGCGCGCTCCCGCTCCGCCTGGCTCAGCCGGTGATAGCTGGGCAGCAGCTGTGCGGGCGGCACGCAGCGCCCTGACTCAACGTAATCCAGCGCGGCCAGCGCCACCCCGGCCCCGCGCGTACAGCGCAGCGCGGGCGGGCAGGCCAGTACGCCCGGCTGCTGCCCGAATTTATTGTAACACAATGCAGCGCCATCGCCAACAAAAAATACCGGTTTTTTGCAGGTTGGCAAAAATTCCGCGATGCAGTCTGCCGGGGCTGCATCGTCGGAGGCCAGGCGGGCGTGACTTTCCAGGTCGAACGCTGCCCAGTACACCTGCCCGCGGCGGGCGTCCAGCGCGGGGATCACCGTTCCCGCGCCGGTGTAGCAGCGCGCCAGCGCTTCCAGCGTCGAAACGCCGGCACAGGGCGTATTCCGGGCGAAGGCCAGCCCCTTGACGGCGGCCAGCCCGATGCGCAGGCCGGTAAAGCTGCCCGGCCCGGCGGTCACGCCCCACACGTCCACGTCGGCACAGGTCAGTCCGCAGGCCTTCAGCGAACCGTCCACCATGGGCAACAGCGTCTCGCTGTGGGTCAGCCCGGTGTTGCAGAACGTCTCATAGATCAGTTCGTCATCGCGTATAATAGCCACCGAGGCGGTGCGTCCGGCGGTGTCCACGCCAAATACGGTCATGCTTTACACTCCTTCGATCACAATGCAGCGCAGCGAATCGTTCGCGGCGTCCGGGCGGGAGATATCCACCGTGATGGGATTCTCCCGCGCGAGCAGCCCGGCGCAGTTTTCACTCCATTCGGCAGCCACCACGGCGTCCATGTCCAGATAGTCGTAAAACCCGGCGGCGGCCAGGTCCTCCTCCGTGTGGATGCGGTACAGATCAAAATGGGCAAAGGGGCGCGGGCCGCGGTAGTAATTCACAATGGCAAAGGTCGGGCTGGACACCGGGTCGGTGCAGCCAAGCCCTTCGGCCAGGCCCTGGCAGAAAGCGGTTTTGCCGGCGCCCAACCCACCGGTGAAGGCGATCAGCGCCCCGGCAGGCAGCTTTTTTGCCAGTTCGCGACCGAGAGCTACGGTCTCCTCCCGGCTGCGGGTATAATATTTTGCCATGAATACACGCTCCTTCGCTGCTTTTTTGAGGGAACGACCACAAATCCCG
>JBJEYG010000088.1:0-9497 GCA_051886555.1 Gemmiger sp. | reverse complement strand
GGGCCAGATCGGCGGCGGCACCCTCACCCACGACCTGCAGAGCTGGTGGGCGCGCGTGCGCGGCAAGGAGGACCCCAATACCGTCATCGGCACCGACGCGCGGCTGTTCGGCCAGACCTTTATGGCGCTCAACGGCGTTGACCTGACGGTGTACAAGGGCGAGGCGCTGGGCATCATCGGCCGCAACGGCGCCGGCAAGAGCACGCTGCTGAAGATCCTTTCCCGCATTACCGCCCCCACCGAGGGCGAGATCCGCCTGCGCGGGCGCGTCGCCTCCATGCTGGAGGTGGGCACCGGCTTCAACAACGAGATGACCGGCCGGGAAAACATCTACATGAACGGCGCCATTCTGGGCATGACCCGGGCGGAGGTGGATTCCAAGCTCGACCAGATCATCGAATTTTCCGAGTGCGGCGACTTCATCGACACGCCGGTCAAGCGGTATTCCAGCGGCATGTTCGTCAAGCTGGCCTTCGCGGTGGCCGCCCATCTGGACAGTGAGATCATGGTGATGGATGAAGTGCTGGCCGTGGGCGACATGAAATTCCAGCAGAAATGCCTGGGCAAAATGAGCGACGTGGCCGGCCAGGAAGGCCGTACCGTGCTGTATGTCAGCCATAACATGAGCACCATCCGCCAGCTGTGCACCCGCTGCGTGGTGCTGGACAAGGGGCGCGTCATCTTTGACGGCGATGTGGAGGACGCCATCGCCGTGTATATGGAGACCACCGACGTGAACGTGGTGCACTACGACCTGACCGGCGTTTCCCGCATGAACCAGAGCGCCGGCAAGCGCTTCCGGCTGGAAACGCTGGATTTCGTGGGCAAGGAGTCCAGCGTGTTCCGGGACAACGAGCCGATGACCGTCCGCATTACCTGGCGGGTGTCCGAGCCGTTCGCCGGCATCCACCTGAAAATGAACCTGCATTTCCGCGACTCCTCGCCGGTGGGCATCACCCACCCGGTGGATCTGGGCGCGGCCGAGCCGGGGCGGCTGTACGCCACCGAATTCCGGTTCGACCCGTCACTGCTGGGCGAGGGGCAGTATTTCTTCTATCTGGACATTTTTGACGGCGCGCTGGGCCGCTCGGTCTGCCTGGACAAACCGGTGACCGAGTTTGCTTTTGAGGTGACCTGCGCCGACCTGTCCATGCCGGAGTGGGCCGCCGGGTGGGGCCGCATCCACTTCCCGCCGGTGCAGGTGCTTTCCTCCGGGGAGGCCGACCAATGACCGACTGCTACATCTGCCATACGCTGTACCACGTGCTCATCGCGCTGGTACGGGCGCTGCGGGGCCGCCCGGCGCTGTCCTGCCTGGTGCTCAGCGGCACCGCGCTGCCCGACGCCCAGGCGCTGAAAGCCCGCCTGGAAGCCGCCGGCAAGGGTACCGTGTGGAGCGACGTGCTGGTGGTGGACGAGGCCGCGCTGGACCGTCAGAACGCCCAGAGCGAGCTGTACCGCCTGCGCCACCCCGGCCGCGCGCAGTTTGCGCTGCCCCGCCAGCGGGAACTGAACATTTATATCTCCAACGACTGGAGCGCACTGGGCCGGTTTTTGCAGCGGGAGCACATCCCCTACACGCTGTGCGAGGACACGGTGGGCGGCACGCTCGACCCCGACCAGCATCTGCTGGACGCTCAGCGCGCCGCACCGGATTTTGACGCGCGGCGGCGCGGCGGCGGTTTTGCCGCCTGGATGAACCCCGCCAAGGGGTGGCTGTACTGGGGCGACAGCCGCTGGTGCCGCCGGGTGGAGAGCGAGGACGCCGCGCGCTGCACGCTGTTCGGCGCCGGCAAGCTGGTCACCTTCTCCAAAAAGCTGCTGCTTGCCTCGCTGACCGCTGAGGAAAAGGCCGCCGTGCGCGCGGTGTTCCTGACCCGGCCGCTGCCCGATGCCGCGGCCGCCCGGGGCGCCACGCTGCTTTTGCCCCGCAGCTTTGTGGCCGACGGCCTGATGACCCAGGCCGAGCAGGACGCCATGTTTACGGCGGTGGCCGCGCGCTACGCCGACGGGCCGCTGTTCATCAAGGCCCATCCCCGCGACGAAACCGATTATGAGGCGCTGTTTCCCGACGCCGTGGTGCTGGACCGCAAAATGCCCAGCGAGGTGCTGGGCTTCTGCCTGCCCTTCCGCTTCCGGCGGGCGGTGACGGTGCAAAGCTGGGCGCTGCGGGGGTTCACCGCCGCGGACGAGACGGTTTTTCTTACTTTGGATGAAGCAAAAGGAATGATTAAACGATGAAAATTTACGCTGTAATCCCTGCGCGCTACGCAAGCTCCCGCATGCCCGGCAAGCCGCTGGCCGACATTCTGGGCAAACCGATGATCTGGTGGGTGTATCAGGAGGCTGTCCGGTGCACCAGGCTGGACGGCGTGGTGATCGCCACCGACGACGAACGCATCCGCGACGTCTGCCTGCAATACGGCATGGAATGCGTGATGACCAGCCCCGACCACGACACGCCCACCGGCCGCATCTGGGAGGTTTCCACCAAGCTGGACGCCGACCTGTATTTGCAGGTGATGGGCGACGAGCCGCTCATCAACGCGGCGGCCTTCGAGCTGATCCTGCCCGAAACGCTGCCCGACGACCCGTACTATGTGGCGGTGCTCACCAACGTGATGACCCACCCCGCCGATGTGATCGACTTCTCCAACCAGAAGGTGGTCACCAACGCCGCGCGGGAAGTGCTGATGATCTCCCGCAGTCCCATCCCCTACCCGAAGGGCACGCTGGACTTTGAGTACGAAAAGGTGACGGGCATTCAGCTGTATTCCAAACAGGCGCTGGCTTTCTACCACGATACGCCCAAGTCCATTCTGGAACGTGCCGAGGAAAACGACATGATGCGCTTTGTGGAGAACGGCCACAAAGTGCACGCCATTGTAAGCCCCTACAAGACGGTGAGTGTGGACACTCCCAAGGATTTAACACTGGTAAGTGAGATTTTGAAGGAAAAACAACATGGGTGACATGAAATTACTGGACTGCACGCTGCGCGACGGCGGGTATGTGAACGACTGGAACTGGGGGTTCGGCTGCGCGCGGGACGTGATCGCCGCGCTGACGCGGGCGGGCACCGATGTGGTGGAAGTGGGCTTTCTGCGCAATGTGGCGGGTTACAACCCCGCCGTGACGGTGTGCAACACCATTGAGGAGCTGAACCGTCTGCCGCCCGCCAACCCGCGGGGAACGATGTATTCCGGCATGGCCATGCGCTCCAACTACGACATTGCCAAGCTCAGCGAGTACAGCGGCAGCGGCATCGAGCTGATCCGCATCACCGCCCACGACTACGACATCGCGGAGGGCATGGATTTTGCCCGCGAGGTCAAGGCGCGGGGGTACAAGCTGTCCATCAACCCCATCAACATCATGGGCTACGACGACAGGCGGCTGCTGTGGATCCTCGACCAGGTCAACGCCATCCATCCGTGGCAGTTCTCCATTGTGGATACCTTCGGCAGCATGCGCCGCCGCGACCTGGAGCGCATCGTCAGCCTGGTGGACCACAACCTTGCGCCGGACATCCGCGTGGGGCTGCATCTGCATGAGAACATGTCGCTGAGCTTCTGCCTGGCGCAGGAGTTTCTGGACCGTCACATGGCCCGCGACGTGACGGTGGACGCCAGCCTGATGGGCATGGGCCGCATTCCCGGCAACCTGCCCATCGAACTGGTGGCCGATTATATGAACGAGACCTGCGGCAAGCATTACGACATTGACGAGCTGATGGACGCCATTCAGGACCATATCGCGCCGCTGAAAGGGCAGCCGGAGTGGGGCTACACGCCGGCGTATTTTCTGTCCGCCCGCTACAACCTGCACCGCAACTACGCCGAGCATTATCTGTCCAAAGGCGACCTGACCAACCGGGACATCAACCACATCCTGTCCGGGCTGGACCGGTCGAAGGCTACCGCGTTCGACAAAGCCTACGCCGACAGCCTGTACGAGCAGTACCGCAGCCGCCGCGTGGACGACGCCGGCGCAATGGCACAGCTGCAAACCGCCTTTGCGGGCAAAACGGTGCTGGTGCTGGCGCCGGGCGCGAGCCTGGCGGGCGAAGCGGGGCAGAGCGCGGTGCGCGCCGCCCGCACGCCGGGGGTGTACACGGTGTCGGCCAACTTTGTGCCGGAATTCCTGACGCCGGATTATGCGTTTTTCACCAACGCGCGCCGGTACGAAAAGGTGGAGCGGTTCCCCTGCCCGGTGATCGCCGCCTCCAACCTGCGCGCCGGCGAGGGCGCCTGCACCGTCAACTACGACCGGCTGGCCGGCGCTTTTGACCAGGGGGGCAACAGCGTGGTGATGCTGCTTCGCCTGCTGAGCGCCTGCGGGGCAAAGGAAGTGCTGCTGGCCGGCGCAGACGGCTACCGTGAGGGCGCCGCCGCTTATGTGGACAACAGCCTGCACACCCACACCGCCCGCGGCCCGGCGTTCAACCACGCCATGGCACAGGCCATCCGCAGCGCGGGGCTGCCGGTACGGTTTGTGACTCCCAGCGAATACGAGAGGGCGTAACATGATCAAACTGCTTGTACTGGATGTGGACGGCACGCTGACCGACGGCGGCATTTACTACGATTCCACCGGCAACGAACTGAAAAAATTTACCGTGCAGGACGGGGCCGGGCTGGTGCTGGCGCGGGCTGCGGGCATTCGGGTGATGATCTGCACCGGGCGTGAGTGCGAGGCGGTGCGCCGCCGCGCCGCCGACCTGAAACTGGATTATGTGTACCAGAACGTGGGCCGCAAGGCGGAGTTTCTGGGGCGGTTCCTGGCCGAACAGGGCCTGGCAAAGGAGGAAGTGGCCTACTGCGGCGACGATCTGAACGACCTGGCGGCCATGGCGCTGTGCGGCTTTGTGGCCTGCCCGGCCAACGCCGCGCCCGAGGTCGCCGCCATTGCCGATTACCGCTGCCCCCAGAAGGGTGGCGAGGGCGCGGTGCGCGGCGCCGTGGAAAAGATCCTGAAGGACGACGGCCGCTGGGCTGCCGCCGTGGAAACCGCCTTCGCCGCAAAGGTGTAAGCCCGCCAACTGTTCCGGAGTGGTATCATGTCAAAATCCAAACCTACCCAAAAAACAATTTTCGGCAAACGTCCGGGCTGCACCCTGCTTGCGGGGGCGGTCTGTTTTGTGGTGTGCCTGCTGGTATGGCTTACCGCCGTGCGCGGGCAGGGCGGCAAGGGGCTGTCGCAGGAGCTTTCCGGCGACTACACCGCCGCCACCGCCCCCATCGAGACGTCTGTCAGCCAGACCTTTTCCTTTGACGGCGACCTGATCTCGATGGCCTTCGTCTTTGTCGTCAACGGCGAGCAGCCCACCGGCGCCATCCATCTGAGCCTGACCGACGCCGACACCGGCGAGGAGCTGGCCTGGTCGGACGGCGAGATGGGCAACATCCTTTCCGGCCAGTACACCGGCATGGGGTTGAACCGGAAGGTGGAGGGCCGGGCCGGGCGGCGCTATTGCGTGACGCTGACCCCCGCCTACGCCGGCAGCGGACGGCTGGCGGTGGGCTGCTCCGCCGAAGCGACGCTGTGGAACGACACGCTCACCGTTGACGGCGAGGCACAGCGCGGCACCATGGCGCTGATGGTGATCTACCGCCAGATCGGCGGCTTCCTGACCCGGTTCTACTGGGCGGTGGCGCTGGCGGCCTGCCTTGCCGTTATGGCCGGCGTATGGTTGGCCATGGGGAAAAATCTTCCGCTTCACCGTGTTCTTTTTGTGCTTGTGCTGGTGTTCGGGCTGCTGTGGTCGGTGGTTTTGCCCCCCTACTCCGCCCCCGACGAGCAGTACCACATCAACCAGAGCTTTACGCTGGCCTGCAAATGGGCCAACCGTTTTTCCGACGAGGACTGGACGATGGGCCATGTGCCGCTGGATTCCAGCTACCGCCGCGCCTGCGACGCGAACGACCTGCTGCAAAACGAGCGCACCACCGTGTTTACCTGGCAGGAGGCGGCGGGCAACCTGCTGACCCGCACCGACGAGCCGTTCGACAGCCACCGTCTGTTTGAGGAGGCCCAGGCCGACAACAACCCCACCCTCTATCTGCCCAGCGCGGCGGTGGTGTTCCTGTGCTTTGTGCTGCGGCTGGGTTTTGTGCCCACGCTGTACCTGGGCAGGCTGGTCAATCTGGTGCTGTTTGCGCTGCTGGCCGCGCTGGCGGTCAAAATGGCGCCCTTCGGCCGGCGGATCTTCTTTGCCGCCGCGCTGCTGCCCATGACGCTGCACCTGGCCGCCAGCTTCAGCCGGGATTCGCTGCTGCTGGGGCTGTGCTTCGCCTTCACGGCGCTGGTGCTGTGGGCTGCCGCCGGGGAGGGGCCGCTGCTGACCCGCCGCAACCTGCTGCCGCTGGCCGCGCTGGCGGTTTTCGGGCTGCTGCTGGCCCCCGCCAAGCTGGTCTACCTGCCGCTGGCCGCGCTGGTGCTGCTGATCCCCGCAGTTCGCCTGGGCGGCAGGGGCCGCGCCGCCGGGCTGAAGGCCGGGTATCTGGCTGCCTGCCTGCTGCTGACGCTGGCCGTCAACCGCACGGTGGTGTCCACCGCGGCGGGGCAGCAAACCGAAACCGCCCCCGAAGCTGCGGCGCAGGCGGAAACGCTTTCCGCCCCGGACATCGCCCCGGTGCTGCTGAGCGCACAGGACGAAGCCGCCCCCCGGACAGGCACTTCCTCCTACCTGCCCGAGCTGGATGACGCTTCCGCCGCCGCGTTGGCCGAGCCGACCGCCGAGGGCTTTGTGCGCCGCCTGTTCTACTACGGCGAAGGGCGTCTGGACGAGTCGGACAATGAAGTGGCGTTCTGGGCGGATGCGCTGGAGCGCGGCTATGTGGGCGGCGCGCTGCTGGGGCAGAGCTTCTTTTTCGGCGTGGATTCGCCGGAATATACCGATGAACAGCGGATCAGCGGCATCTGCCTCGCTTTTACCGGCACCGACCCGGTGGCCGACGGCACGGCGGAACGTTACCTGGAAATCACCGCCACGGGCCAGTATGAGCTGCTGTATAAAACCATCTATTCCGGCGACGCGGCCAGGGCGGCCGCCGAAACCGCCGGGTATGAGATCGGCTGTGATGACATCGACCGTTTCCCGCTGGACCGGAACGAGCTTTACGCCGAGGTCAGGGCCGCTATCGACGTCGACGAGCGCAAAAGCGTTGCCACCGACGAGGACGCCGTCTGCTTTACGCCTGCTTATATTCTGACGCACCTGCCCCGGACGGTGACGCTGCTGGTCAATTCGGTGATCCAGTATGCCGACCACTATCTGCGCGGACTGGTGGGGGGGCTTTTGTCCTACAATTCGCTGGAACTGGCCTGGGGTTGGGTATTGGCGTTGTACGCGCTGCTGGCGCTGGCCGCGCTGCCCGCGGGTGAACTGCCGCAGGACGGCGCGGCGCCCCGCCGTCTGCGCATCGGCCTGGGGCTGGGCGCGCTGTGCTGCTGCGCGCTGGTGGTGGTCGGATGCCTGACCTGGACGCCCATCCACTACACGGCGCTGTACGGGCTGCAGGGGCGCTACTTCCTGCCTGCGCTGCCCTGCCTGCTGCTGGCGCTGGCGCCCGCCGGAATGCGCCTGGCCGGCCCCACCGCCCGGACCCCCGAGCGCCCGCTGATCGTCGGGCTGGCCGCCGTCAACGGCGGTATGCTGCTCAACGCCATGCTGGCCATCATCGCCCGGTAACCCGGCACCGCGTTGCCGCACTCCGGATCCCATCGCAGCGCCGCAGCGCTGCCACACGAAAGGGGCGACCGCTCTTGACCATCCTTTATTTTTCCGCGCAGTACCTGCCCACGCCGGGCGGTGTGGAGCGCTATACCTGGAACCTGGCCCGCCGGGCGGCGGCCGCCGGGCACCGGGCGGTGGTGGTGACCAGTGCGCTGCCCGACCTGCCGGAGCGCGAGACGGACGCCGACGGTGTGGAAATTCTGCGGGTGCCGGTGTTCCCGCTGATGGCAGGACGGTTCCCGGTTTTGCGGCCGAACGGAAGATTTTTTGCAATAAACCGCGAATTGTGGGCCATGAAACCGGATTTTTGCGTCATTCAGACCCGCATGTACACCGAGAGCATCTGGGCTGCCCGCGCCGCGAAACAGCACCATGTGCCGGCCATCGTGATTGACCATTCCACCGGCTACATGCCCATGGGCGGCGGGCTGCCGGGTTGGGCCGGGCGCAAATACGAACAGTTTGCCTGCGGGTGCATCCGACGCACGGGCGCGGCCTTTTACGGCGTGTCCCGCTCCACCTGCCGGTGGCTGCGCACCTTCGGCGTGGAGGCCGCGGGCGAGCTGCCCAACGCGGTGGATCCCGCCGAGCTGGACGCCCTGGCCAACGACGAACCGCGCATGCACTGGCGGCAGGACCTGCATCTGACCGACCAGAAGCTCATCGCTTTTGTGGGACGGCTCATCCCCGAAAAGGGCGCCGCCGAGCTGGCCCGTGCCGCAGCCGCTCACCCCGACTGGGCGGTGGCGGTGGCGGGCACCGGCCCCCAGCTGGAGGAGCTGCGCCGCATCGCCCCGGCCAACGTGTTCTGCCTGGGCAGCCTGCCCCATAAGGAGATCGTGCAGCTGCTGAGCCAGGCGGACGCCTACTGCCTGCCCACCCGCTACGCGGAAGGATTCCCCACCACGTTGCTGGAGGCGGCGGCCTGCCGCTGCCCCATCGTGTGCACCCGCACCGCCGGCACCGACGAGCTGCTGCCCGGCGAAGGATATGGCATCCTGCTGGACGGCGCCGAACCGGCCGATATCCGCGCCGGGCTGGAGGCGCTGTTTGCCGACGACGCCCGCCGCGCAGAATTTGCCGAACGCTGCTGCCGGAACCTGACCGAACACTTTACATGGGATATTGTGTCTGCTAAAATACTGGAAATAGCCGAAAACCACCTGAAGGAGTAACCAAACCATGTCGAAACTGCTCATCGTGATCCCCGCGCATAATGAGGAAGCCAGCATTGAGCGCGTGGTGGACGATCTTGTGCAAAATTACCCGCAGTACGATTACGTGGTCGTGAACGACGGCAGCCGCGACAAAACGGCCGCCATCTGCCGCGCGCGCGGGTACCATCTGATCGATCTGCCGGTCAATCTGGGGCTGGCGGGCGCGTTCCAGACCGGGCTGCGCTATGCCGCCGAGCATGGCTACGACTGCGCCATGCAAATGGACGCCGACGGCCAGCATCTGCCCCGGTATATCGAACCGATGCTGAAGGAACTGGAAGCCGGGGCGGACATTGTTATCGGCAGCCGGTTCCTGACGGTGAAAAAGCCAAAAAGCCTGCGCATGCTGGGCAGCTACATCATCAGCTGGTCCATCCGGCTGACCACCGGCCGGGCCATCTGCGACCCCACCAGCGGCATGCGAATGTTCAACCGGCATATGGTGGAGGAATTTGCCCAGAATCTCAACTACGGCCCCGAGCCGGACACCATCAGCTATCTCATCAAAAACGGCGCGGTGGTGAAGGAGGTGCAGGTGGAGA
>JBJEYG010000087.1:0-2137 GCA_051886555.1 Gemmiger sp. | reverse complement strand
TACAGTGGTTGTTGTAGCAGTCCAAATAATCAATCCATTCTCGCTTAAAGTGTTCCAAAGAATCAAATTTTTGCAGACAGAGCAATTCCCTTTTGAGCAGACCAAAGAAGTTTTCCATTATGGCATTGTCCAGACAGTTACCTTTCCGGCTCATGCTCTTCCGGATATCCTTCTTATGATTATGAAACATCTGTTGGTACTGTTTGCGTTCGTATTGCCAGCCCTGATCGGAGTGAAGATTCCATCCGGTATCCTCTCAAAAGCCTTTTCCCGCATAGTCGTTGCCATGCTCAAAACGGGCCGGTCCGAGATCGTGTAGCGAACCGGATCGCAGCTGTACAGGTCGAGCATCGGCGAGAGATACAGGTTTTCTCCGAACGGGCTGAATTCCGGTACATCTGTGCCCCAACTTCTGGTTTGGCTTGTCCGCGAGAAAAAATCTGCCTCAGTTTTTGGATTACCTGCGCTTTTTCCGCTTGGAATAATAAACACCCCACTTGTTAGATACAAACGGTCTAACAAATGGGGTGCAGTTTAAAATACGGCGGATGGCCTGTTTTTTACTGATTTGAGTTATTGGCAACCCAAATATGCTTTACGCACTTCAATATTGTTGGCGAGTTCGTGGGCGTCCCCTTCCATCTTGATGGTACCGGTTTCCAGCACATAAGCACGATTGGCGATCTCCAGCGCCATTTTGGCGTTCTGCTCCACCAACAGAACGGTGACACCCTTGCGGTTGACGTCGCGGATAATCTGGAAGATTTCCTTGACCAGCAACGGAGACAAACCCATGGAAGGTTCGTCCAACAGCAACATTTTGGGATTGCACATGAGCGCACGACCGATAGCAAGCATCTGCTGCTCGCCGCCGGATAACGTACCGGCAGCTTGGTTGCGGCGTTCCTTCAAGCGAGGCAGCAAGTCAAACACCATATCAAAATCATTCTGAATCGCTTCTTTGCCGTCGGTACGGGTGTATGTGCCGAGCTGTAGATTCTGCTGCACGGTAAGCCCGCTGAACACACGACGGCCCTCCGGAACCTGTGCCAGACCGAGACGAATGATCTTGTGTGCCTCCATCTTGCTGATGACCTGACCACAGTAGTCAATCTCACCGCTTTGCAGCTTGAGCAGACCGGAAATGGCGTGCATGGTGGTAGTTTTGCCAGCGCCATTTGCGCCGATCAGCGTAACGATTTCACCTTCATTCACATAGAAGGAAACGTCTTTGATGGCATGAATGGAGCCGTAATACACGTTGATGTTCTTAACAGAAAGCATTTCGGCCATCGTTAGTCACCTCCCAGATAAGCGGCAATCACCTTGGGATTGTTGCGAATCGCCTTGCCGTCACCGCGGGCAATGACCCGACCGTAATCCAGCACCGTGATTTCCTCGCAGATTCCCATAACGAAGTTCATGTCGTGCTCGATCAGAAGAACTGCAATACCGAACTGGTCGCGCACACTACGCACCGTCTGCATCAGTTCTTCTGTTTCGTTGGGATTCATGCCCGCTGCAGGTTCATCCAGCAGCAGTAATTTCGGATTGGTAGCCAGCGCACGGGCGATCTCCAGCTTGCGCTGCTTGCCGTAAGGCAATTGCGAAGCTTTCAGGGTGGCCTGACCGTCCAGATCAAAAATCTTGAGTAGTTTCATGGCACGGCGATCCATCTCGTGTTCCTTCTCGCGATACGCGGGCAAGCGCAGGATACTCGTCCACATACTGTATTTCACCTGATTATGCAGACCGACCTTTACGTTGTCCAGTACGGACATATCATTAAACAGGCGAATGTTCTGAAAAGTGCGAGCCACGCCAGCCTTGCTGATAAATTCCGGATTTTTACCGGTAATGTCCACGCCGTCCAATACGATGTTGCCTTCAGAAGGGGTATACACGCCGGTGAGCATGTTAAACACCGTTGTTTTGCCGGCGCCGTTGGGGCCAATCAGACCGTAAAGGTGCCCTTTTTCAATGGAAAGATCCAGCTGGGATACGGCCTGAAGACCGCCAAATGCAATTCCCAGGTTGCTGACTTCCAATAAGGCCATGTCACTGTACCCCCTTTTCTTTTTTGTGCAGGAGTTTGGCGCCAAACTCCTTGAATGTTGCTGCCATCTTGCTACGCCAG
>JBJEYG010000086.1:0-2141 GCA_051886555.1 Gemmiger sp. | reverse complement strand
TGCCGTTGGTGGTGAGCGTAAAGCGGAAATTTTTCCCCTTTTCCTTCTCGATGCTGCGGGCGTAAGCCACCAGCTGCTTGCAGACTTCGAAATTCATCAGCGGTTCGCCGCCGAAAAAGTCCACTTCCAGGTTGCGGCGGGTCCCGGAGTTTTCAATCAGGAAATCCAGCGCCCGCTTGCCGGTCTCAAAGCTCATCAATCCCGCTTCGCCGTGAAATTTACCCTGGGCGGCAAAGCAGTATTCGCAGTTCAGGTTGCAGGTGTGCGCCACGTGCAGGCAAAGCGCCTTGACCACCGTGCTGCGGTTTTTGAAATCGAAGGCTTTGTCCGCGTAAGTGTCCGGCGTGAACAATTTGCCCGCCCGGGTCAGTTCGTCAATGTCGTCCAGAACCGCAGCGATCTCCTGCTCGGTCACCTCGGGGTGAGCGGCGTACTTGGTCAGCAGCTCGCTGGTGATCCCGTCGCGGGAACGGCCGGCGTCCACCAGTGCAATGGCGTCATAGGCAAGCTCGTCCACGGCGTGTACGCTGCCGCTGTATACATCCAGCACCAGATTGTAGCCGTTCAGTTTATATTGATGGATCATGGTTTTCTCCCGTTCTAGTCGTTCAAATTCCCCACAAAAAATGCCGGAACGGCAAGCGTTCCGGCACATTCAGCCGAAGAATCAGTCCTCGTTGGCCTTTTCGCAAGCCTGGTTGGCAATGCCGCAGCTGGTCTTGCAGGCGCTCTGGCAGGAAGTCTGGCATTCGCCGCAGCCGCCGTTCTGAACGCTCTTGGCCATATCACGGGTATTAAGAGTCTGGATATGATTCATGGGAAGTCCCTCCTTGTATGTGAAAGTTATTTATATAATACACGCGCGGGGGGTGGTTTGTCAATACGACGCGGCCAGGATCTTGAGGGACGCCGGTACTTTTGAGCGGCTGTGGTGCAGCCGTGTGCCCGCAGCCGCCAATGCGGCGGCTGCTTCGCAAAACTCCGGGGTCACTTCCTCGCCGGGGGCCAGCAGCGGTACGCCCGGCGGGTAGGCCCACACATACTCGGCTGCCGTGTAGCCGGCGGCCTTTTGCAAAGGGATTTCGACGGCGGGGGCAGCCAACGCCTGCGCAATGGTTGCGCGAGCCGGGCCGGGGGCGGGGAAGGGGACCGGCTGCCCGGCGGGGCAGGCGGCGGCTTCGGCGTCCAATCTGCACAGGGCGGCGGCAAACCCGGTCAGCGCGCCGGTGCTGTCGGCGGGGCTGGTCATGGCCAGCAACAGCTGCCCGCAGGCCATCTCCGTCTCAAACCCGAAGCGACTGCGAAGCGCCTGCGCCAGCGACGCGCCGGTGAAGGAGGAAACCGAGCAATCCACCGGCAGCTTGCCCGGGTCGAACCGGAAAATTTCGGGATGGGCGGCGGGGCTGTCGCCGCCATGGCACAGCAGCCGGAGCACCCGCAGCCCGGACGCCGCTTCGTCAAAGGCGGCAAGGGCCTGCCGCCACCCGGCAAACAGCGCTTCGCCCTGTTGGGCCAGCAGGCCGGTGCAGCCGTCCAGACTGGCCAGCAGCGGATAGCTGGGGGAACTGGTTTCAAATACGTCCAGCTGACGCTCGATTTCGTCCGGGTCCGCCAACGTGCCGTTCAGGTGCAGCAGGGCGGTTTGGGTCAGGCTGGGCAGCGTCTTGTGGGCGCTTTGCACCACCACGTCCGCCCCGCAGCGCACCGCGCTCTGCGGCCAGCCTTCGAACAGACCCAGATGAGCGCCGTGGGCTTCGTCCACCAGCAGCGGCACGCCGTGCCGGTGGCAGATCGCTGCAATGGACGCAATGTCGGACAGAACGCCCTCATAGGTGGGGCTGGTCAGCACCACGCAGGCGGCGCCCGGGTGAGCGGTCAAGGCGGATTCCACCGCGTCCGGGGGCACGCTGCCGTACACCCCGAAGCCCGCCACCACCGGCGGCGTCAGCCAGTGGGCGCGCAGCCCGCCCAGCTCAATGGCGTGGTAAACGGACTTATGGCAGTTGCGCGCAGCGAGAATCTCGCTGCCGGCAGGCGCTAGCGCCCGGATGCCCGCCAGCAGCCCGCAGGTGCTGCCGTTGACCAGATACCAGGTGCGTGCCGCACCACACAGCGCGGCGGTGCGCGCCATAGCGTCCGCC
>JBJEYG010000085.1:0-9548 GCA_051886555.1 Gemmiger sp. | reverse complement strand
GTCAACGGGGATCTCCTCGCCGTTCATGGCAGCGCCGATGGCTTCGGTGTAGTAGACGCTCCACACGTTGGTGGCGGAGGTCAGCGCGGCGGTGGGCGCAGTGCCCAGCATGTCGACGTTGTAGCCGACAGAGTAGCAAACCTTGCCGGAATCCAGCAGCTTCTGGGTAGCGGCGGGAGCGCCGGTGGAGTCGGCGTGCTGGCCAATGATGACGCAGCCGTTGGCGATCAGAGCCTCAGCAGCCTTGCCCTCCTTGTCGATGTCGAACCAGGAGTTGGTGTACATGACCTCCATCACCACGTTGGGCATCACGCTCTTGACGCCCAGGTAGAAGGCGGTGTAACCGGAAACGACCTCAGCGTAGGGGAACGCGCCCACATAGCCGATCTTGATGTTGCCGTCCGCGTCGAAGGACTCGGGTTGCATAGCCTCATTCAGCTCGCCGTCCTCGACCAGCTGCTGCAGCTTCATGCCGGCCACAACGCCGGAAACGTAGCGGCTCTCGTACACGTTGGTGAAAGCGTTCTTGAAGTTGTCCAGGCCGCTGAGCGCAGCGAAGTCGCCGGTCATGGAGACGAAGGTGACATCGGGGTACTTCTCAGCGACTTCCACCATGTAGTTCTGGTGGCCGTAAGAGTTGGAGAAAATGACGTTGCAGCCCTGGCCCACCAGGTCCTCGGCGGCGTCGGAGCAGGCAGCGTTCTCCTCGATCTTGTACTTCCAGATGATCTGGTCGTCGGACAGGCCCAGGGTGGAAGCGGCAGCTTTGATGCCCTCCATGTGAGCAGCAGTGTAGCCCTCGGTTTCATCGCCGACAAGAATGACGCCCACCTTGAAGTCTGCGGGAGCGGAAGTCTCCTCCGCGGTGCTGGAAGCATCGCCCGCAGCCTGCGAAGCGGTGCTGGATGCGGTGCCGCCGCAGGCCGCCAGCGAGAACATCATGGCAGCGGACAGCACAAGCCCTAAAAATTTCTTCATGCGATTTTCCTCCTATACAGATTGCAAAGAAAAACCAAAAGCGCCACTGGACGAATCCCTCTTCGAACGGTCGCGCTTTTGTTACAGTCTTATTTTAGTGAAGCAGCCCCCGGTTTTCAACCTTTTTTGCGGTTTTTTTGCGTATGGATGAAAAGTTTGTGAATATTACAGCAAACCTTCGGTTTTGTTTTCCTCCATCTTGTCAGGTTGCCCAATCTTTTTCTGTAAAAGTATTACTTTTGACGAATCCATTCCCTTTTTGACCAAACTGCGGTGAAAAAAAGCGGCCCGCCCTGCGTTCCCTCCCGGGAGGCAGCTCCGGCCGCACCGGGGTATGCCCCGAAGCTCAGTC
The DNA here is from genome assembly GCA_051886555.1 of Gemmiger sp. Classification (GTDB taxonomy): domain Bacteria; phylum Bacillota; class Clostridia; order Oscillospirales; family Ruminococcaceae; genus Gemmiger. The sequence goes on along the minus strand of JBJEYG010000085.1, from coordinate 8,218 downwards.
CTCTTTTCCGGCGCAGGTCTGCTCCACCGCGACCACCTTGACCACACCTTTTTTCCACAGAATGCGGGCGCACAGGATGGTGACAGGGATCATCAGGATCAGCAGATAGCCCGCCATACCGCTGGATGCAATGCCCGCAATGGTCAGCAACGACACAAGCACCGCCGGCACCACCGCACACAGCAGACGGTTTTTTACATAAGTTTTGCTGCCGCCGTTGCCCAGAAGGCTCAGTGACATGCAGCCGAACAGCGAAGGCAGAATGTAGTTGCTGGCAGTGCCCACATAGGGATTGCTCAGAATGGGCTGCAGCGGCACGATGAGCACCAGCCCCACCGCCAGCACGATGATGGTAACGATAGAGCTGACCGCCGTGGCAATCAGGGCGACGGCGTCCCCCTCCGGCGTGCCCTGCTCCACCTTGGCCAGCTTCTGCGCATTGACCACACAGGGGATTTTCAGGTTCATCAGGTTGCCGGTGGCGAAGGTCAGGTAGCAGCTGGAACCGAGGATGGGCGTAAAGCTGCCGATCTCAGCAATCCCGGTAGGCACCATGATGGCCAGAATGGTGATCAGACCGGGCAGCACCTGCTGGAAGGTGGGCATGCAGTGGTACACCGTGCAAACAAGGATGGGCAGAGCCACCATGTAAACCACAAAACAGGCCAGCGTGGCGCGGCCGAACCGGTGTGCCCACTGAACAAAGGGGTCCATCTGCATGGTTTCGTTTTTCTTGTCTTTTGCCATTTTCTTTTCCTCCTTCCGGTCAGGCAAACAGGCTGACCCACAATACGCTGGACGCCATTGCCACGATCATGGCAATGGCCATGGTGAAGTTGTTCAGCCACTTTGCCTTTTTGGCCAGCGCCCCGCACAGCAGCGTCACCAACAGGCTGGTGACCAGTGTCAGCGTGGTAGGCAGGTCGCTGAAAATCATGATGGGCAGGTACACCGCAAACATCGCCAGAAAAAAGCAGCCGGACATGATCTGGCCCCATTCATTGGTGCCGGTACGGGCCTTCATGATGCCGGTGGAGTACTTTTTGCCCAGCAGCACCACCGCCAGCGGTTCGATCATGATGCCGATGGTCATAACCATCATCACCGCGCCGAACACATTCGCCGGGGAGGACAGAATATCGCCCAGTGCCACGCTCAGACCGTCGGCGGTATACTGGGTGGCCATGACCTCGTAGGACAGCGACCCAATGACCGACAGGCGCCACCAGGGCCAGGCTGCGCCCAGCGACACGCTGAGGGTGAGAAATCCCAGCAGAATGGCGACACTGGGAACAATGGCGGACACTGCCGTGCCCTTGATCACGCCGACAACCGTCTCGCGGCTGATGCCCAGCTCGATGCAGCGGCGGGACGCACGGACGGCGCTGATGACTGCGAACACGACCACCATGATCAGGCCGATGGCGATCAGCGCATACAGCAGCGGGCTGTTTGCGACCACAGAACTTTGAACCATAACTTTGACCTCCTCTATTTGGAACCGCCCCGCCTGCTTTGGCGGGTGTGGTTTTCCCCGAATGTCGGTGCGCACCGCCGTATGGAAAAACAAAACGGCGCGCGGGACAAAAGTCCACGCGCGCCGTTACGCTCTGCGGGGGTGCCTCTGTCCATAAACCTGAAAGATTCTCCGCCCTGCGGCGGATTGCTTCCTCGGTGCGATAACGCTTTCCAGAGTTTCGTCCTGAGCCGGTCCTTTTGCCTGAGAGATTTTGCTTTCCCCTTCGGCGCCGCGTGTGCGGTCTCTCCCGGTTCGATCATCCGAAATAGAATATTCGCATTATAGCGCTAAAGCGCTGTGCTGTCAAGGTACTTTGTGCCCCTGCACGAAAACTCCGGTGCCGGCGCACAAGAAAGGATCCGCGCCCCCGTGCCGACTGTCTTATTTCCTCACAGACATTCCAGCAGGATCTGATAGATCTCCTCATGGCTGAGCGAGCGGGGGTTGCACCGGATGATGTTGCAGCTGTCAGCCACCTGACGCAGCAGCTCCGGGGTGATCTCCACCGTGGAGCGCAGCTGTCCCAGCCGGGTGGGCAGGCCGCACTCCCGGAGAAACGCCGCCAGAACCTCCACACCGGCCTCTGCGGTACCGGCGCCAAAAACTTCTTTGGCAAGGCGGGTAAACTTCTCCCGCGCGTCCTTGACGATATGGCGGTAATAGGCAGGATGAAGGACCGCCAACCCCTGCCCGTGGTTGCAGTCGGTGTAGGCGCCCAGCTGGTGTTCGATCTGGTGTGCCTGGAAATCGGTCCGGCGGCCACATTTCAGGATGCCGTTTTCCGCCATGGCCGAGTCCCACATGAGATTGCTGCGCGCCTGGACATCGTCCATGTCCTCCAGCAAGCGGCGCATGTTGACCACCGTATTGCGCATCACGGCCAGCGCCAAGTCATCGGACACGTTATCCCGGTCGGAATTGCCCAGGTAAGTTTCCATGGCGTGGCTCAGCGTGTCAAACGCGCCGGACATTACCTGCATGGGCGGCACCGACAGGGTATACACCGGATCGAGAACCGCAAAGGAAGGAGCCACGCCAAAAATACCGCCTTCCACTTCTTTTCCTCGCAGGTGATCACGCCGCCGGCATTCATCTCTGCGCCGGTACCGGAAGCGGTCACCACAGCCCCCACCGGAATGCCCGACGCGGGGAACTTTCCTTTGACAAATTCCATCTCCCAGATGTCCTCATCCAAAACCGCCTGGGCCGCAACGATCTTGCAGCAGTCTATGGTACTGCCGCCGCCCACGGCCAGGATGAAGCTCACCCGGTTTTGCCGCGCCAGCTGCGCTCCCTCCTGCACCTTGGCATAGGTGGGGTTGGACGGAATACCGGGAAACTCCACAATGGTTTTACCCGCCCGTTCCAGCAGCGATTTCATTTCGTCATAAATCCCGTTGCGCCGGATACTGCCGCCGCCGTAGGCCAGCATAACCGTGCCGCCCACCTTGCCCAGCTCCGTTTCCAACGCCTGTCCGGCGCTGCCCTGCCCGAAATAGACCTTTGTCGGATAAGAAAATGTGAATGGATCCATGATACTGACTCCTGAAAATATGCCGACGGGGAACGCCGCTTTTCGGCGATTCCAAACCTTAGGGCAACTATACCAGTTAAAGTCAGCTTCAAGTCAAGAGCATTGCCAAAAATATCCGCCGGAATGGGACCGTTCCCGCCAAGAGGACGATGAATCGCGAAAAGTCTGCCGTCCGGCGGCGTCAACTGCCGGACGGCTTTTGTGCAGGCAGATAAGGATCGTGCTTTCCGGGCGCCATGCCTCCCACCTCTGCAACTCTTCGATCTCAAAGCTTTCCCATATCGGAACCTCCGGGTTTTGGCACACAATTAAAAAAACACGCGAATCCGCCAAGCAAAAAATTGGGGATTCGCGTGTTTTATTGTTTCACAAAGCGACGTTACCGTGCTTGCGCCAGGCTCTTACTTGCGGGGGTTCTTGATCGCAGCCTGCGCGGCAGCCAGACGGGCGATGGGCACACGGTAGGGAGAGCAGGACACATAGTCCAGACCGACGTTGTGGCAGAACTCCACGGACGTGGGGTCGCCGCCGTGCTCGCCGCAGATGCCCAGACCCAGGTTGGGATTGGTCTCACGGCCGTCGTGGGCAGCCATCTTGATCAGCTTGCCGACGCCCACCTGATCCAGGTGCTGGAACGGATCGCTCTCATAGATCTTGGTGTCGTAATAAGCGGTCAGGAACTTGGCGGCGTCGTCACGGCTGAAGCCGAAGGTCATCTGGGTCAGGTCGTTGGTGCCGAAGCTGAAGAAGTCCGCTTCCTTGGCGATCTCACCGGCGGTCAGAGCGGCGCGCGGGATCTCGATCATGGTGCCGACCTCATACTTCATATCCACGCCGGCTTCAGCGATCAGCTTGTCAGCGGTCGCCACAACCACGTTCTTGACGTACTTCAGCTCCTTGACTTCGCCCACCAGAGGAATCATGATGTGCGGGGTGATCATCTTGCCGGTCTCGGCGGAAACCTTGATGGCAGCCTTGATGACGGCGCTGGTCTGCATCTCGGCGATCTCGGGGTAGGTCACGGCCAGACGGCAGCCGCGATGGCCCATCATGGGGTTGAACTCGTGCAGGCTCTCAACGATGTTGGTCAGTTCCTCAGTGGTCATGCCCATATCGGCAGCCAGCTCGGCGATCTCCTCCGCCTTGGTGGGCAGGAACTCATGCAGCGGCGGATCCAGGTAACGGATCGTCATGGGACGGTCGCCCATGATGCGGTACATGGCGGTGAAGTCGGCCTCCTGGTACGGCTCGACCTTGGCCAGAGCGACCTTGCGGGCCTCAACGGTGCGGGCGCAGATCATCTCACGCACAGCCTTGATGCGGTCGGCAGCGAAGAACATATGCTCGGTACGGCACAGGCCGATGCCCTCAGCGCCCATGTCGACAGCGTTCTGCGCGTCGGTCGGGTTGTCGGCGTTGGTCAGCACCTTGAGCTGACGGGCGCTGTCGGCCCAGCTCATGAAGCGCTGGAAATTGGCGTTTTCGGTGGAAGCGACGGTGGCGATCTGGCCCTCGTAGATGTTGCCGGTGGAGCCGTCGATGCTCATCCAGTCGCCCTCATGGAAGGTGTGGCCGTTGATGGTGATGGTCTTGGCGTCGTAATCAATGGCAACATCGTTGTCATTGCCGCAGCCGGAGACACAGCAGGTGCCCATGCCGCGGGCAACGACAGCGGCGTGGCTGGTCATGCCGCCGCGCACGGTCAGGATGCCCTGGGAAACCTGCATGCCCACGATGTCCTCGGGGGAAGTCTCGAGACGGACCAGAACGACCTTTTTCCACTCGGCGTCCTTGACCTTCTCCTCGGCATCCTCAGCGGAGAACACCACACGGCCGCAGGCGGAACCCGGGGAAGCAGCCAAGCCCTTGCCGATGGCCTGGGCAGCCTTCAGGGCGGCAGCGTCGAACTGGGGGTGCAGCAGGGTATCCAGCTGCTTGGGCTCCACACGCAGCACAGCCTCGCGCTCGGTGATCACACCCTCGTCCACCAGGTCGCAGGCGATCTGCAGGGCGGCCTGCGCGGTGCGCTTGCCGTTGCGGGTCTGCAGCATGAACAGCTTGCCGTCCTCGATGGTGAACTCCATATCCTGCATGTCGCGGTAGTAGGACTCCAGGCGGCCGGCGATCTCGACGAACTGGTCGTAGACGTCGGGCATCTCCTCATGCAGCTTGCTGATGGGAGAAGGCGTACGGATGCCGGCGACGACGTCCTCGCCCTGGGCGTTGATCAGGTACTCGCCCATCAGAGCCTTCTCGCCGGTAGCGGGGTTGCGGGTGAAGGCCACGCCGGTGCCGGAACGCATGCCGGAGTTGCCGAACGCCATCTGCTGCACGTTGACGGCGGTGCCCCACTCGTAGGGGATCTCGTTCATCTTGCGGTAAACGTTGGCGCGGGGGTTATCCCAGGAGCGGAACACGGCCTTGACAGCGCCGATGAGCTGTTCTTTGGGATCCTGGGGGAACTCTTCGCCCTGCTTCTCCAGGTAAATGGCCTTGAACTGGGCAACCAGTTCCTTCAGGTCGTCGGCGTTCAGGTCAACGTCCTGGGTAACGCCCTTGGCAGCCTTCATCTCGTCGATGCGCTCCTCGAAGAAGCTTTTGCCCAGTTCCATGACAACGTCAGAGTACATCTGGATGAAACGGCGGTAGCAGTCGTAAGCGAAGCGGGGGTTGTTGGTCTTTTTGGCCAGGCCCTCGACCGCCTGATCGTTCAGGCCCAGGTTCAGGATGGTGTCCATCATGCCGGGCATGGACTGGCGGGCGCCGGAGCGGACGGAAACCAGCAGCGGGTTCTCGATGTCGCCGAACTTCTTGCCGGTCTGCTCCTCGAGGATGCCCATGTACTTGAAGATGTCCGCCTTGATCTCCTCGTTGATCTCACGGCCGTCCGCATAGTACTGGGTGCAGGCTTCGGTAGTGATGGTGAAACCCTGGGGAACAGGCATGCCGGCGTGCGTCATCTCAGCCAGGCCGGCGCCCTTGCCGCCGAGGATGTTTTTCATGGTGGTCTGGTCGCCGCCGAACGCGTCGTGACCTTCTTTGAACAGATACAGGAACTTCTTGCTCATGTCTTACCTCCAAAAATATACGGTTTCTTCCGGCGCACCCTGTTTCCTGTTCCAAATGCGGCGCGCCCGCAAATCACATCAGTTACGATTTATGTTTGCGCAATCCATTATACCAGACTGCAACAGGAAATTCCAGCGGATTGTTAAAAAAATAGTTAATGCTTTTTACGAAAAATTCGGTGTTTTGAGGGCCGAATACTTGCATTTTGCCCAAAATGTGATAAATTTATAATGGGGTTAGAGTTGGAAAAGTATTTATCACTCCCAACAGGCTGGTGATTCACCGGTCTGTTTCGGTATCTGCCATTTTCCGCCGAAAAAGTGCTCTTACAATATGTAACAGAAGGAGGTCCCTTATGACCGCTAGAGAAAAGTTTGAAGCTGCCCGCGCACAGTATGACGCTGTGTTTGAAAAACATCTGGATAACGGCGTGGAATTCATCAGCCGCGACGTCTACATCGACCCGGAGGTGGAGATCGCCCCCGGCGCGGTGATTTTGCCCGGGTGCATTCTGCGGGGCAAAACCGTTGTGGGCGCCGGCTGCGTCATCGGCCCCGACACGCTGCTGGAGAATACCACCGTGGGTGCCGGTTCCACCGTCAACGCCAGCCAGTGCTATGACAGCACGCTGGGCGAAAATAACAAGATCGGCCCCTTCACCCATGTGCGTACCGGTACCGTTACCGGCGAGGGCGTGCATCTGGGCGCCTATGTGGAAACCAAGAACGCCAACTTTGCCGAGGGCAACACCGTCAGCCACCTGACCTACATCGGCGACGCTGACGTGGGCAAATACTGCAACTTCGGGTGCGGCACCGTCACCTGCAACTACGACGGCGAAGGCAAGTTCCGCACCACCATCGGCGACTACGCCTTCATTGGCTGCAACACCAATCTGGTGGCTCCGGTGAAAATCGGCGACCGTGCATTCACGGCGGCCGGCTCCACCATTTCGAAGGATGTGCCGGACGGCGCGCTGGGCATCGAGCGCGGCAAGCAGGCCGCCATTGAGGGCTGGGGCGGCAAAAAGCTGGAGAAGTATGTGGCCAAAAAGGAAAAACTGGAGGCCGGCAAGCACAAGGACTGATGCCGGGAACGAGAGGGACTGAGGAACGTTATGGCGATTTTTTCCGGGGGATCGGGTGCCGACTGGCTGATTGCCGGTCTGGGCAACCCCGAACCGAAATATGAAGGCACCCGGCACAACACCGGTTTTGCGGCGCTGGACTATCTGGCCGATCGCTGGGGCGTCAGCGTAAGCAAAGCCAAGTGGCAGGGGTTGTACGGCATTGCGCAGGTGGACGGCCGAAAGGTACTTCTGCTCAAGCCGCTGACTTATATGAATCTGTCCGGGCAGAGCATCGCCCCGGCGGCAAATTTTTACAAAATCCCCGCCGACCATGTGATCGTGCTGTGCGATGACATCGCACAGCAGCCGGGGCATCTGCGCATCCGTCCGACGGGGTCGGCAGGCGGGCACAACGGTCTGAAAAGCATCATTTCCGGCCTGGGCAGCGACGGTTTTTACCGGGTGCGTATCGGTGTGGGCGCAAAGCCCACACCGGAGTACGACCTGGCCAACTGGGTCCTGGGCAAATTCCCGGCAGCGGACGCCAAAGCCGTCGCCGACCGCCTGCCCGACGTGGAGGGCGCCTGCCGTCTGCTGATGGACGGCAAGCTGGCCGACGCGCAGAACCGGTACAATCACTGAGCAATGAACCGTCTGTTTTTAAAGTACGCGGCGCTTCGTGAGGAGCTGCCGCGGGAAAGCTATCTGAACGGCCTGCCCGCGGTGCGGTATCTGCAGCGGGGCGGGCGTTTGGAGTTTACGACGCCCATCACCTTTTTTGTGGGCGAAAACGGCACCGGCAAATCCACGCTGATCGAGGCGCTGGCGGTTGGCTGCGGTTTCAACGCCGAGGGCGGCACCCGCAACTTCCGGTTTTCCACGACTGCCACCCACTCGCCGCTGTGGCAGTATCTGACACTGGGCAAGGGCTGTACCGCGAAGGACGGGTATTTTCTGCGGGCAGAGAGCTTTTACAATGCAGCCAGCTATCTGAACGACGTGTATGGAACGGAATTTCGCCGCGGCG
>JBJEYG010000084.1:0-2146 GCA_051886555.1 Gemmiger sp. | reverse complement strand
CCCAGCCGGGAAGATCTGAACACCACTGCGTTTCTTGCCAAGCGGCTGGGGATTCTGGGCATCGATTTGATCGACCATGTCATTGTGGGCGATGACGGTATGACTTCCCTGAGCGAGACCGGCCGGATGCCCTGGTACGATCCCGTCAGCGGCGAAGTGCGATATTAACCACAGAAAAGAGGTAAAACGATGACCATTGAAGAAAAAATGCACAGCGGAGCGTTGTATCTTCCGGGTGATGAGGAACTGATGCGCCGTCAGACGGGATACCTGGACCGGTTGTTCGACTTTAATCAGACACGGCCCACTGAATTTGAAAAGCGGGAAGCGATGCTGAAAGAAATGTTTGCCGAGATCGGGCAAGGCTGTTATATTGAGCCGCCTTTCCATGCAAATTTTGGCGGCCGGCATGTACACTTCGGAAGTCATATTTATGCCAACTTCAACCTGACGATGGTGGACGACACGCACATTTATGTGGGCGATAACACCATGTTCGGCCCCAATGTGGTGGTGGCTACGGCGGGACATCCGTTGCTGCCATCATTGCGCGGGCAGGGATATCAGTATAATGCGCCGGTCCATATTGGGAAAAACTGCTGGCTGGGCGCAGGCGTGATCGTGGTGCCGGGTGTGACGATCGGTGACAATGTGGTGGTCGGCGCGGGCAGTGTGGTGACAAAAAATTTGCCCTCCAACGTTGTGGCGGTGGGCAATCCCTGCCATGTGCTGCGCCCCGTCAACGAACATGACGCCGAGTTTTATTTTAAAGACAGGCGCATTCCCGAAGAACTGCGAGAAGGTTGATCCCAGCAAACAGAAACAGCGGCAGCCGATCGGCCACCGCTGTTTTTAGTTTTGTGCGTTGAATACATACCGATCCAGCCGGTCAAAGGCTTGCTCCACCGTTGCGCGCGGCAGAGCAAGGTTCATGCGGATGCTCCATTTGCCGCCGAACGGCCTGCCGTCCTGCCAGATCACGCCCACCGCAACACCGGCATGAAGCAGCTCGTCCAACGTTTTTTCGTGGACGGCACACCATTCCTCACAATCGAGAAACAGCATGTAGGTGCCTTGGGGCTTTGCCAGCGTCACGCCGGAAAAACGCTGCGCAATGAAATCGTATGCAAAATTTATGTTGCCGCTCAGCACTTCGCACAATTCGTCCACCCACTCAGCGCCCTCCGGGCTGTAGGCGCCGATGAGCGCGTGCATGGACAGCACATTCATGGAATTGTAGTGACTCAATGAACTTTCCCGGTTCAGACGTTCCCGCAGCCAATCGTTGTATACAATGTGGTAGCTGCCCACAAGTCCGGCCAGGTTAAAGGTTTTGGAAGGCGCATACAATGCTATGGTGCGAAGCCGCGCGTCCTCGCTCACGCTCTGGGTGGGAACGTGCCGGGCGCCGTTGAGCAACAGATCGCTCCAGATTTCGTCTGAGATCACATATACGTCGTTGCGGCGGAACACTTCCATCGCCGCTTCGATCTCGGAGCGCTCCCATACGCGGCCGCAAGGGTTGTGAGGAGAGCAGAACACGGCCGCGTGGATATGCTCGGCTTGAATGCGCCGTTCCATATCGGCATAATCCATACGCCACATGCCGTCCGCATCACGGTACAGCGGGCTATGTACGATGCGGTAGCCGTTATCCTCCAGCGTATGGGTGAAACCGATGTAAGTGGGGGAGTGCAGTAACACCTTGTCGCCCTTGGAGCACAGTACATTCAGCGCACTGACCACACCGCCCAACACGCCGTTTTCGTAGCCAATGTCGCGGGCGGTCAGATTCGCGGTTCCGTTTCGCGCGCGCTGCCAGCGCAAAATGGCTTCGTAGTATTCCTGCCTCGGGCGGAAATACCCAAACACCGGATGCTGCACCCGCCGGGCCAGCGCATCGGTTACACTGGGGGCGGTGGCGAAATTCATGTCCGCTACCCACATGGGAATTTTGGAAAAACCTTCGCCCACGGCAACATTGTCGTAAGGCATCATATCCACTGCCAATGCGTCCCGCCCGGTGCGGTCAGGCAACGTGGCAAAATCGTATTTCATGAAACGCGCACTTCCTTTCCGGGATGATCCGTTAAGAATTACGCTACCACATCTGACGTTTTGGCGCAAGCAGTTTCAGGTCAGAAAT
>JBJEYG010000083.1:0-2168 GCA_051886555.1 Gemmiger sp. | reverse complement strand
AGCAGAAACTGATCCTGACGCTGGCCCATCCACAGTTCTTCCTGCCTTTGCACGGCGAGTTCAAGCAGCTCAAACGTCATGCGGAAACTGCGGAGCATCTGGGATATATCCCCAAAGAGAATATTTTTATTGCGGAGAATGGTCAGAACATCCGACTGTCCCGCGATGAGATGAAGGTTGAGGGAACTGTACCTGCTGGCGCCGTTATGGTGGATGGTTACGGCGTGGGCGATGTGGGCAATGTGGTTCTGCGGGATCGCAAACATCTGGCGGAGGACGGAATTATCATTGTCACTGCGACCATCGCAGCCGATTCGGGGCAGGTACTCAGCGGCCCTGAACTGGTTTCCCGCGGGTTTGTGTATGTGCGTGACAGCGAGGAACTGATGGACGGCGCCCGCATACAAGTGGAAATGGCGCTGGACCGCGCTCTTTCCGACAATAGCCGCGATTGGAACAATGTCAAGACCCGCATGCGCGAGGCGCTTTCCAGCTATATTTACCGTAAAACCAAACGCAGCCCCATGATTCTGCCGATTTTAATGGAAGTGTAAAGGGAAAAGTACCTGCCCGCCGGACGTCGAAAGGAGAACAAAGGAATGAAAAAGCACAGCCTCGGCAGCTTGGCCATGATCCTGATGTTGATGCTTGCCTGCCTGTCGCTGGCAGTGCCGGTTGCCATCTGGGACTTCCGGTGGCTGGCGCTGCCTGCCGGCGTGCTGCTGGTAGCGGTAGTGGTGCTGGCGTTGTGCCAGCGCAGATTCCGCCGCTTTGTGGCAAACCATGTGTGCGGCAATGCCTTCGACGGCAGCGAGACGCAGTATTCCCTTGCGGGTCTTCCCGTACCGGCGTTCCTGATTTCCGATGGAAAGTTGATGTGGTACAACGACAGCTTTCTGGATATGGTGCTGAACGGGGAGGATGCTCCGCTGGACGAGGTGGAAGATTTGCTTCCCGGCCTGGATCTGGCGGTGTGTGCCCGCCCCCACGGGCAGGATATTTTCGCCAACGGCTGCCGTTTTACCGCGTATGCCGCCCCCACCGAAGGGGAGGAAAACACGGCTCTGGTCTATTTGGTGGACGATACCTTTTACAAGGATACGCTGGATGAGTACACGGCCAGCCGTCCTGCCTACATGGTCATTGTCATTGACAGCTATGACGAGTTGTTTAATGATATGAAAGACTCGGAACAGGCTCGTGAACTGGAAGCAGTCAACCGTTTGCTGGAGGACTACATTGGCCAGACCAACGGCATTTTGCGCCGCGTATCCAACAACCGTTATATTGCCGTGGTCGAGGAGCGCGACGTACGCCGCATGATGGATGAGCATTTTGATATCCTCGACCAGGTGCGTGCCCTTCGGCCGGGTGGCATGCTTACCATTTCCATGGGCGTGGGTCACGGGGGCAAGGACCTGAAAGAGTGCCAGGAAATGGCCCGCGCCAGCATCGACATTGCGCTGGGGCGCGGAGGTGATCAGGCTGCTGTCAAAACGGTGGATGGCTTCGAGTTTTACGGCGGCGTGTCCCACGGGGTGGAAAAACGCAGCCATGTGCGCAGCCGTATCATCGCCCACGCGCTGACGGATCTGATCCGCCACAGCGACAGTGTGATCATCATGGGCCACCGTATGTCCGATCTGGACGCCATCGGTTCCGCCATTGGAGTGCTGCGCATATGTAAAATGTGTGATGTACCGTCCGTCATTGCGGTGCGAAAAAACGCAACGCTTGCCGGTCAGCTGATCGACGTGTTCGATCAGGCGGGGGAGGGGCACAATTTTATTGAGCCGGAACAGACGCTCAAAGCCATCACCTCCAACACTTTGCTGGTCGTGGTGGATACATACCAGAAGCGTCTGCTGGAAAGCAATGAGATCTACGAGCGTTGCGGCAAGGTCGTTGTGATTGATCATCACCGCATGGCTGTGGGGCATATTGATGACCCCGTGCTGATTTACCATGAACCGTACGCATCCAGCGCCAGTGAGCTGGTTTGTGAATTGCTGCAGTTTATGCCTGAACAGAATAACATCACGCCGCTGGAAGCGCAGGCTTTGCTGGCGGGCATCATGCTGGATACCCGAAGTTTCGCGTTGCATGTGGGTGTACGTACCTTTGAAGCACCCGCCTGGCTGCGCAGCCGCGGCGCGCAGACTGCCGAG
>JBJEYG010000082.1:0-2170 GCA_051886555.1 Gemmiger sp. | reverse complement strand
GAAAACGTCCGCAAGGCATCTTTTTGTTTGAATCTTATTTTGCAGCCGCAGGCCGGATCAGGTTAATGAGATCGCGGTCAGAGGTAAAAGTCTGAAAATTGTACAGAACCAGCAACTGGTCATAACCTTCCATTTCGATCAAAGCATCGGGGCCATACTTGTAATTGCGGAAATCAATCACGCCGATCTTGGCATAATTTGCAGTAAGAAAGGGAATAAAACAGTTGCCGTAACTGTCCTTCATGACCAGAATGCTGCCCTCGCCGTCGCCTTCGATCACGGAATAACCATTGTTGCCATCCAGAAAAGCGCCGTATTTGTCGCGTGTGGTGAGTTTGTCCGTGTTGACAAGTTCCCCGGACTTCAGTTCGGCAAATTCTGTCTCTCCGTTGGCCTGATAGATGGTCATCTTGTTGGGCAGGGGATAGTAGGTCAGAGTTTCGGCTTTGGTATTCCAACGTCGGGTGGAGGAATAATGCGTACCGTAAAAATCTTCCACATTCACTGCTTGATGGACAGCTGTGTTAAACGGTGTTAACCCCTGCTGCGCGCAGAACTGTTCATAGGCAAGATAGGCGCCCTGCGTGGTCCAGTGGTGATCGGTTTTGTAAAACAGCTGCTCGTCTTTGCTGGCAGAAAAACACTCCCGCAGATCCAATACCTGCGCAGATTTCCCAACAGTAGCAAAAATCTCGTCCAAAAGCGCGTTTTCATCAATCATCGGTGCGGCGACGGGCAGCTCGTCCGCATAGATTACACTGGCGGAAGGTGCAAGCAGAAACGTGACTTTGCCCGGATGGGATTCTCCAAACTGGGCGACAGCGGCAGTGTTCTTTTCGAGCTGTTTGCGGGCAGTGTCCGAAAGGCCAAAGTTTTTGGTAAACATCCAGCCGTCATCACCGTATAGAATATCACTTTCTTCTACTTTTTGAAACACTATTTCGTTCAAAAAGCTCTCGGCATTGATCCAACTGTCTCGCAATGCAAACTGATCCTGCAAATAGGCGCCAAATTGTTCGCCCCAGTCGCCGGAAAGAAAACCAGACAGCGAAAATTCAGGAAATTGCTGCAATTTGCGATTTTCCAGTTCAGAGTTTTCGCGCTTCGGCCAGAATACGTTGAACAACGAAAAACCAAATACGAACATCAAAAAAACAATCAGAACCGGATAGGCGAGAGGCCCTTTGCGGCAATGTGGTTTGTCAGACATGGTAAAGGCCCCCTTTCTCAGAAATTGGCATACAATGCGGTAGAACTGGTGGAGGCGACTACAAAAGCGACGGAAGATATAAATGCAGCCGCGAAAAGTGTGATGCGTACGGGCATATGCTGTTTGGCCCAAGCCCAAATCTTAGAGGGCAATGTGCTGGAACACAGTGCGCAGGCAATCAGAAGAACACCGTAATTGCGCAGATAATACAGCACTGAGACACCGCCCTGAGGCAGGAACAGACCGCGCATTAACGGCCCAACACCGACCCCTGGCGCATTGGCGGTAAAAATTCCCCAACCGACAATTACCACAAGCAGCGTATACAGATGCGGCCAAATGCGACCCTTGTTAAGATGCTTGAGCAAAAATGCCTTTTCCAGCGTCAAAACAGCGAAGTAGTACAGCCCCCAGCATATGAAATTCCAATTTGCACCATGCCAGATGCCGGTTAACGCCCATACCACTGCCATATTGAAAATTTGCCGTGCAAGGCCGTGACGGTTGCCGCCCAAAGGAATGTATACATAATCCCGGAACCAAAGCGAGAGCGTAATGTGCCACCGGCGCCAGAATTCTGTGGCGCTTTTGGAAACATAGGGCAGGTTAAAGTTGGCAGGGCACTCAAACCCGAACATCAGAGAGAGACCGTTGCTCATTTCGGAATATCCGGCAAAGTCAAAATAGAGCTGGAGGGAATAGGCAAGAATCCCCAGCCAGATCAGCGGAGTGGATGCGTTTGCCAGCCCGATACCGGAGACAGGGTCAATCACATCGCTCCACAGCATGCCGATGGAATCTGCAAGAATCACTTTTTTGGCAAGACCGAAAACAAACATTTCGGCGCCGTCCTGCGCACGTTGCGCTGTGCAGCGGCTTTTCGGCGCATGCAGAGCTTGAGAAATATCACGATATTTGACAATTGGGCCGACTTTCAACTGCGGGAACATTACCGCATAG
>JBJEYG010000081.1:0-9698 GCA_051886555.1 Gemmiger sp. | reverse complement strand
AGAATAAGAAAGAGGGAGGAACAACTATGGCTACTTTTGAATCTCAGGAGCGCCGCATGCCCAAGATCGAGGCTTGCCTGAAGGCCAACGGCCTCGAGTCCCTGGACGCCTGCAACGAAATGCTCCTCGCCAAAGGCATCGACTGCGACAAGATTGTTCGCGGCGTGCAGAACATCTGCTTTGATAACGCTGTCTGGGCTTATACCCTGGGCACTGCCATTGCCGTCAAGCGCGGCCTGACCAGCGCTGCCGACTGCGCCGCAGCCATCGGCGAGGGCCTGGAAGCCTTCACCGTTCCCGGCTCCGTCGCCGAGCAGCGTCATGTTGGTCTGGGCCACGGCAACCTGGGCGCGATGCTGTTGAATGAGGACACCCACTGCTTCTGCTTCCTGGCCGGCCACGAGTCTTTCGCCGCCGCCGAGGGTGCCATCGGCATTGCCCGCACTGCCAACAAGGTCCGCAAGACCCCGCTGCGCGTCATTCTGAACGGCCTGGGCAAGGATGCCGCCATGATCATCAGCCGCATCAACGGCTTCACCTATGTGCAGACCGATTTCGACTTCAAGACCGGCGAGGTCAAGGTCGTTAAGGAAACTCCGTATTCCGAGGGCGAGCGCGCTGCCGTCAAGTGCTATGGCGCCAACGACGTTCTGGAAGGCGTTGCCATCATGAAGATGGAGGGCGTTGAGGTTTCCATCACCGGCAACTCCACCAACCCCACCCGCTTCCAGCATCTGGTCGCCGGCACCTACAAGAAGTGGGCGATCGAGAATGGCAAGAAGTACTTCTCCGTTGCTTCCGGCGGCGGCACGGGCCGTACCCTGCACCCCGACAACGTGGCTGCCGGCCCGGCTTCCTACGGCCTGACCGACTCCATGGGCCGTATGCACGGCGACGCCCAGTTCGCCGGCTCCTCCTCCGTGCCTGCGCACGTTGAGATGATGGGCCTGATCGGCGCCGGCAACAACCCCATGGTCGGCATGACCGTGGCCTGCGCGGTTGCCGCTTCCCAGGCGAACGCCCAGTAACCGTTTACAGCATTGTGGCCGCTCCGAAAGGAGCGGCCTTTTTTGTCATCTGCGCTAAAACTACTTGCAAATTTTTGTCGAAGAAGTATAATGGGCTCATACGCCGGAAACGGCGCCGGAAAAATAATCGCAGAGTAGGGGTTCGCGCGTTAAGTGCCTGACCAACGGGGAGTTGTGGCAGGACGAAGCAGCTGCAATGGCGCAGTGCGCGGTGCGTACCCCGCATCCCACTGCTGCATGACGGAGTGCAAACAGCGGGGGTGCGCATACGGCCCCGGGGCTGTTTGCACCCTTTTTGTTCTCTCCTTTGTGCGGCAAATCCGCACAACAAAAGGAGAGGTCTTATGCAAAAACAACCGTTGTCCGTCTTTTCCGCTGCCTATTGGCGCGCAGCCCGCAGCGAACTCAAAAATGTCCGGGTGCTGGCGTTTGCCGGCCTGGTGTGCGCCATGGCCATCGTGCTGGAATGCTTCCCCATCTATATCCTGGGCACCAGCCTGAAAATTTACTTCAGTTTTCTGGCGGTGGGCCTGGGCTGTGCCTGTTACGGACCGGTGGTAGGCATGCTGGCGGGCGCCTGCATTGATACGCTGGGGTTTCTGATCAACAGCTACGGCGAGCCGTATTTTCCCGGTTACCTGATCACGGCGGTGCTGTCCGGCCTGATCTACGGCCTGATGCTGTACAGGCGCAAGCCTACCGTGCTGCGGATCATTGCCACCCGCATTCTGATCAACTACGGCAGCAACGTATTGCTCGGCAGCGTGTGGAAAGCCATGCTGTACGGCAAAGGCTATTATTACTATTTCACCACCGGCCTGGCCAAGAATACTGTGATGCTGCCCATTGAGGTGGTTCTGATGGTTGTGGTGCTGCGCGCCGCCGAACGCTGGAAACTGGATCAAAAGTACATTCACAAACGTTGAAGGGACAGGGATTGTATGGGAAAACTAACGCTTGCACGCGCGAAAGAGCTGCTTGCCATGACTACCACCGAGGGACATCTGTTCGAGCATGCCCAGGCGGTATCCGCCTGCATGGGGGCGATGGCCCGGCATTTCGGCGCGGACGAAGCTTACTGGCAGGCGGTGGGCTGGCTGCACGATTACGATTTTGAGCAATATCCCGACGAGCATCTGGCCCACACCGAGAAGCCGCTGCGTGACGCCGGCGTGGATGAGGAGAGTATTTATGCCATTCTGGCGCACGGTTACGACCTGGTCAACCAGGTGGAGCCCAAATCTGTGATGGACAAAAGTCTGTTCACGGTGGACGAACTCTCCGGCCTGATCGCGGCCACCGCCAAAATGCACCCGGAGGGTATCGCGGCGATGAAGGTATCCAGCGTGAAAAAGAAGTTTAAGGATAAGCGCTTTGCCGCCAAAATTGACCGCGGCGTGATCGCCCGGGGCTGTGAAATGCTGGGAATGGACCTGTCCGACGTGATCGCGCTGTGCATTGAGGGAATGACGCCCTTTGCCACCGAGCTGGGCATCGGCCCCAAAGAATAAAACGCTCATGAAAGACGGTCGTACCCTCAGGGTACGACCGTCTTTTTTGGCGCCTGTCCGGCCGGAAAGATCGTGGACATTTGCTTGCGATTTGTTCAAAAACTGTTCATTGACTTTTTGCAGAAGCAGAGTATACTGGAAGCGATAAAAGACCGACCGACCGGTCGGTCGGGAAATGGAGAGCGACAATGATTTCAAAGTCCAGCGTGAAAAAGCCCTTTACCGTACTGGTGGGCGTGGTGCTGATTCTGGTGCTGGGCGTGGTCAGCCTGACCAAAATGCAGACGGACCTGCTGCCCAGCATGAGCGTCCCTTACCTGATGGTGATCACGACCTACCCCGGCGCAAGTCCGGAAAAAGTTCAGAATGACGTGACCGAACCGCTGGAATCCGCGCTGGGTACCGTCAATGGCGTGGAAAACGTCACCAGTATCAGCAACGAGAATTACAGCATGGTCATGCTGGAGTTCGCGGAGGACACCAACATGGACTCCGCCATGGTCAAGGTGAGCGCCGAGATCAACCAGATGGCGGATTCTCTGCCCGACCTGGTCAGTACCCCCACCATCATGGAGGTCAGCATGGACATGATGGCCACCCAGTATGTGGCGGTGGACTGCGAGGGGATGGACATCTACGAACTGTCGGACTATGTGGAGGAGGAGATCATCCCGGCGCTTGAGCGCACCGCCGGTGTCGCCAGCGTATCCGCCACCGGATTGGTGGAAAAAACCGTTGAAGTAACGCTGAATCAGGATAAAATCGACCAGGTCAACGACAAGCTGCTGGTCAAGGTGAGCGACCGTCTGGCCGAAGCGAAGGAGACTCTGGAGGATGCCCAGAAAGAGCTGGCGGACGCCAAGGCGGAGCTGGCCGACGGCCGTCAACAGCTGGAGGACGGTAAGGCCGAACTGGCGAGCGGCAAGCAGGAGCTGGAGGACAAGCAGGACGAACTGGCGGACCAGCAGAGCGAGACGGCCCGTCAGCTGGCGGAACTGAGCCAGCAGCTGGACGAGGCGATGGCGACCATTGCGGCCACCAACGTGCAGATCCAGAGCGCGGAGGCCCAGAAAGCCGCGTTGGACGAAGCGGTGAAGCAGCTGGAGGAGGCCGACGCGGCCTACACCCAGCTGGACAACGGCCTGGCCATGATGAAAGCGGCGCTGCTGAGCAATCTGGACACACAGCTGGCCGGGCTGGACGCGGCGATAAAGGCAACCGACGATTCCGAAACGCTGGCCGGCCTGGAGGCTCAGGAGGCTGCGCTGGAAGCACTGAAATCCCAGATCAGCGCACTGCCTGACAGCATGGCTGAACTGGTGGGCGACGGCGAGACCGCTACCGTGGAGGCTGGTCTGAACGGCTGGAAAACGCTGCTGGCCAGTTTGCCGGAGGGCAGCGTGCCCGCTGAGCAGCAAGCCGCGCTGGACAGTATCCAGTCGCTGACCGCCGACCAGGTGCTGCAGCTGAACACGGTGCACACCACCACGCTGGCGGATACCAGAAAACAGCAGCAGCAGGCCGCCGCGCAGGTGACTGCACTGCAGAGCACCAAAAAAACGCTGGAGGAGCAGGCGGCCAAACTGCGCGAAGCCTACACCCAGCTGGAAGAAGGCAAGATCAACGCAGCCGCCGGCTTCGGCAGCGGCAGCGCACAGCTGGCCTATGGCATCTCTGCGCTGGAAAGCGCCGAGAAGCAGCTGGACAGCACCGAGAGCCAGCTGGATTCCGGTGAGGAGCAGATCAAAACCAGCGAGGAGCAGCTCGCGGATGCGTGGGAGGAATACTACGATGCGCGCGAGGAGGCGCTGGCAAACGCCAATCTGGACGATCTGCTGAACATGCAGACGCTCGCCCAGCTGATTTACGCGCAGAACTTCTCCATGCCGGCCGGCTACATCCAGGACGGCGACCAGGAGTACCTGCTCAAGGTGGGCGATACCTTTGAGAGCGTGGAAGAGCTGGAAGGCGCACTGCTTTGCAACATTGACGGCGTGGGCGACGTGCGCCTGCGGGATGTGGCGGATATCCGTATCACCGACAACGCCGATGACGCCTACGCCAAGGTGGACAAAAATCAGGCGGTGGTGCTGGCCATCTACAAAGGCTCCACGGCGTCCACTTCTGCGGTAGCGGATGCCTGCAACGCCAGGGCGGAAGAACTGATGGCGGGCAATGAATCCTTGAAAATGACCACGATCATGGACCAGGGCATGTACATCAAACTGATTATCAACAGCGTGGTGTCCAACCTGGCGTGGGGTGCGGTGCTGGCCATTATCGTGCTGGCGCTGTTCCTCAAGGATGTCCGCCCCACGGCGGTGGTCGCCATCAGCATGCCGCTGAGCGTGCTGTTCGCCATCCTCCTGATGTATTTCAGCAACATTACACTGAACATCATCTCGCTGTCCGGCCTGGCGTTGGGCATCGGTATGTTGGTGGACAACTCGGTGGTCGTCATAGAAAATATCTACCGTCTGCGAAGCCGCGGCGTGCCGGCGGCCCGGGCGGCGGTGCAGGGCGCACGGCAGGTATCCGGCGCCATTGCATCCAGCACCGTTACCACCATCTGCGTGTTCCTGCCCTTCCTCTTTACCGAAGGACTGGTACGCCAGCTGCTGATGGATATGGCGCTGACCATCACTTTCAGCCTGCTGGCCTCGCTGATCATCGCGCTGACGGTGGTGCCCGCCGCAGGCAGCACCATTCTGCGCAGGACCAGGGAGATCCGGCATCCCTGGTTTGAAAAGGTACTCTGCGGTTACGAAAAGGCACTGCGCCTGGCGCTGCGCCACAAGGTGGTTCCGCTGGCGCTGGCCGTGGTGCTGCTGGTGGGCAGCGTGTCCGTCATGCTCAGCGGCGGCGTGGTGCTGCTTCCCGACATGAGTTCCAACCAGATCACCATCAGCTATGAGCTGCCCGAGGATACCGCCGATGCGGACGCCTTCGCCGCAGCGGATACACTGATGGAGCGCGTCATGGATGTGGAAGGCATCGAAACGGTGGGCGCCATGTCGGCCAACGGCGCTACCGCCATGATGGGCATGGAAACCAACGACGGCCCCAAGACCAGCTTTACCTACTATGTGGTCACCGATACCGAGAGCGGCCGCAGTCAGAGCGAAGTGACCGATGACATTCAGGCGGTCACCGCCGGTCTGCCCGGCGAGATCCGCGTCAGCGGTGGCGGTATGTCCGATATGTCCAGCATTATGGGCAGCGGCATGGAGGTGAACATCTACGGCAAGAACTCCGACACGCTGCTGGAGCTGTCCCACGAAGTGGAGGACATTCTGAACAGTGTGGAGGGCATTACCGAAGTGAGCAACGGCCAGGAGGAGGGTGACACCGAAATCCGCGTGATCATCAACAAGGATGAGGCGATGCGGCTCGGCCTGACGGTGGCGCAGGTATACTCCGAACTGGCGCAGGCGCTGACCACCGATACCACGTCCACCACGCTGACAGTGGGCGATGAGACCTATGAGGTCAATATCGTGGACACCACCAAAACCCCCGACCTGAACAGCATTTTCGATTACGAATTTGAGACGACGACCACCGACGAGGACGGCAACCAGGTCAAAGAGACCCACAAGCTGAAGGAGTTTGCCACCCGCAAAACGGCGGAGAGTATGGCCAGCATTCAGCGCGAGAACCAGTCCCAGTACATCACGGTCACTTCCTCCACCGAAAAAGGGTACAACACCAGTCAGCTGTCCGGTACGGTGCAGGAGAAGCTGGATCAGATGACGCTGCCCGACGGCTACACGGTGGAGATCGCCGGCGAGATGACCCAGATCAATGAGATGGTCACGCAGATGGTAAACGCCATGCTGCTGGCACTCGTTCTGATCTACCTGGTCATGGTGGCGCAGTTCCAGAGTCTGCTGTCCCCCTTCATTGTGCTGTTCACCATTCCGCTGGCCTTCACCGGCGGTGCGCTCGGCCTGGTGATTGCCGGGGAGCCGCTGTCCATCGTAAGCCTGATGGGCTTCCTGATTCTGATGGGCGTTGTTGTCAACAACGGCATCGTCTTTGTGGACTATACCAACCAGCTGCGCATCGGCGGCATGTCCCGCACGGCGGCGCTGGTCGCCACCGGTAAGACCCGTATGCGTCCCATCCTGATGACGACCCTCACCACCGTGCTTGCCATGGTGACCATGATCCTCAGTTCCGACGCGGGCAGTGAAATGGGGCGCGGCATGGCCATTGTGGTTGTGGGCGGTCTGCTTTATGCCACGCTGATGACATTGTTCATCATCCCGATTCTGTACGACATCTTCTTCAAAAAAGAACCCTCCAATGTGGATGTGGGCGATGAAGGAATGGACGATCTGCCGGATGACGCCGCGCAGTTCCTGGCGGAATTGGAAGCGGAGGACCACAGGAATGAGGGGATCGAGCCCGGAGGGAGGACTGACCTTGCATAAGGATGAACGACGCCGCGATAAGGAAAAGGCAGTGTACGAGGCCGTACTCAGCCTGCTGGAGAGCGGCCGGGAATTTTCCGAACTGAAAGTGCAGCAGATTGCCGATGCTGCGGGCATCGGCAAGGGCACGGTGTACGAATATTTCGCCTCCAAGGAGGAGATTTTGCAGGGCACGGTGGAGTACAGTCTGACGCAGGAGGTGCAGCGCGCGGCGGATGACTTTTACCGGTGCGCCACGCTGGATGAACTGATCGACGGTATGTGCGGTTATCTGCGCGAGCTGTGCGGCAACCGGGCTGCCATCTACCGCATTCTGGTGCGCACCGTGCTGCGCAGCCGCAGCGCCCCCGACTGTTCCGGCATGCAGTCCCGTCGCAGGCAGGTGGCGGAGCGCCTGGCACGGATGGTGACCCGCCTGCAGGCTGCGGGGCAGGTAGACCCGGCGCTGGAAGTGGATTACTGCTGCTATGTGCTGACCTCCGCCTCGCTGAGCTGTGCCGCCCTGCTGGGCGGGCCTGACGACATTCCGGAGGAGCAGGCCGAGCGGGTGCTGGCCCACACAGCGCAAATGCTGCGCCGTTCGCTGGCGCCGCAGTCACCGGAAAAAAGGTAAAATGCACAAGAATTTTCTTAACTTTTAGTGCCTTGTGCCAACTTGACTTTTTCCATTCAACTTTTTATAATCGTAAGTAACAAGTGAATCAGTTCTTTATCGCGTGTTACTGTTCGATCAGGCATGAGTTTTTCAGAAAGCATTGGGATGCTTTTTGAGCTCGTGCCTTTTTGTTTTATCCGGGCCGCTGCGTCAAGCGGCGGGGAGGAAGTTTATGAGATCCATTAAGATCTTCAACAACAACGCCGTGTCCACGACCATGCCGGACGGCCGGGAGGCCATCGTGCTGGGCAACGGGATCGGCTTCCATAAACGCCCGGGCGACCCTGTGGACGAGAGCCGCATCGAGAAGGTGTACTATGTGCAGGATGAAATGCAGACCCGCTTTCTGCAGATGCTGCAAAACGTGCGCCCGGAAGTGATGGAGGCTGCCGAGCAGATTATGCAGATGGGGGCGGACGCCGGGCTGACAATGGGCAACCAGGGCGCCATTTCCCTGATCGATCACATCAGTTTTACCATTGAACGGTTCGAGCAGGGGATCGTGCTGCCCAATTTGATGCTCAGCGAGATCCGTATGCTTTACCAGAAGGAGTACGCCCTGGGAAAACAGGCGCTGGATATTATCCGGCGCTGCTGCGGCGTTACTCTGCCCGAGGACGAGGCCGGCTACATTGCCCTGCACCTTGTCACGATTTCGGTGGACCGCAACGCAGCCTATGATACACTGAAATTTGTCAAGGGAACGTTGGATATCATCAAGGATACCTACGGCGTTTCACTGGACGAAAACAGCATCGACGCCATGCGGCTCACCACGCACCTGAAATTTCTCGCCCAGCGGATCTTCCAGCACAACGACTGGAAGGACGACGGCATGGAAGATATGTACCAGTATCTGTTGGATCTGAACCCCAAAAACCAGGAATGTCTGGACCGGCTGGATGTGTACATCAGTGAAACTTTTCACTACACGCTCAACCAGCAGGAGCGGTTCTACCTGCTGGTTCACCTCACCAAGATTCTGTAACCTTGCGGAATAGCGGGAACGGCCAGACGCGCGTACGCTGACCCCGTGAAAATATCCATCATTCCAAAACTGAGAAACGAAGGAGCAAGATCAATGAAGCAAAAAATCACGGGTGCCCTGGAGACCTTCTCCAAGGCCATGGTGCAGCCGCTGATGTACCTGTCGGCGGCGGGTATTCTTATTGTTGTCGGCGTGCTGCTCACCAACAGCACCATCACCAGCGTGCTGCCTTTCCTGCAGTGGGGCCCCATCCAGATGCTCGGCAAACTGATCTACAACGCCGCTATGGCCATCATCAACAACCTGGCGGTTGTGTTTGTTGTGGGCATTCCCGCCGCGTTGGCCAAAAACGACAAGCACAAAGCCGCTCTGCTGGGGCTTATGACCTACCTGATGTATCTGGTCAGCTCCAACACGCTGCTGTCCCTTACCGGCCGGCTGGCGGAGGAGCAGCCCCTGCTGGGCCTCATCGGAACCGGCCAGGCCAAGATCCTGGGCATTCAGTGCGTGGACATGAGCGTGTTCGGCGGTATCATTCTGGGATGCATCGTGGGATGGATCTTTAACCGTACCAGCCAGAAGCGCTTCAAGGGCGCGCTGCAGATTTTCTCCGGCGCAAACTACTCCTACATCTGGCTGCTGTTCACCGCGATCCTTTTTGCGCTGGTCACCAACACGGTCTGGCCGGTGGTCCAGGGCTGGATCAGCGCGCTGGGCAACGTGATCAAGAGCACCGGCGCCTTCGGCATCTTCCTCTACGGCTTCCTGGAGCGCCTGCTGCTGCCCACCGGTCTGCATCACCTGGTTTACACCCCCTTCCAGTTCTCTGACCTGGGCGGCGTGCTCCAGCTGGGCGAGACGACGGTGGTCGGCGCTTACCCCATTGTGATGGCGGAGATGAACCTGCCGGTGGAGCAGTTCTCCGACAGCATCTATTTCACTTCCATCGGCTTCACCAAAATGTTCGGTTACTTCGGCATCGGCGCCGCTTTTATCTACACCGCTTACCCCGAAAACCGGAAAAAGACTGCCACCACCATCATTCCGCTGGTTATCACCGCCTGCCTGTCCAGCATCACC
>JBJEYG010000080.1:0-2175 GCA_051886555.1 Gemmiger sp. | reverse complement strand
AGTACGGTGGCCCCCTGCAATGGAGTGTATTCCTTCACATCCGCCACTGCAAAATGGCAACGGTCCGCTACGCCCGCCAGTTTTGCATTGGCATTCGCCAGCGCCACGGCAGCCGGGTCAATGTCGTAGCCGTATCCTTCGAAAGCAGCGTCCAACTTGGTTTCTGCCAACGCTTTCTGACGCTCCCTGGCCCACAGTTCCGCCGGCACAAAGTCAAACTTTTCCGCCGCAAAACGACGGCGCAGGCCGGGCGCCATGTTCAGAGCTTTCTGGGCAGCCTCAATCACCATAGTGCCTGACCCGCAGAAGGGATCTTCCACCAGTGAATCGCGGCGCACACGGCCAAGGTCGGCAATGGCAGCAGCCAGCGTCTCCTTGATAGGTGCAAGCGTTGCATTGCGGCGATACCCGCGTTTGTGCAGACCGTCGCCGGAGGTATCCAGCATGATCTCCACAGTATTCTTACGCAGGGCAAACCGAATCTTATACAGCGCGCCGGTCTCAGGCAAAAAGCTTGTTTTGTGCCCTGCCTGCAGGCGTTTTACGACTGCCTTCTTCACAATGCTCTGACAGGCCGGCACACTGGACAGCTGGCTGGACAGACTGGATCCCTTAACCGGAAATTGCGCGTCGGCAGGGATCAGTTCTTCCCATGGGATGCTGTATACCCCGTCAAACAGTTCATCGAATGTGGTTGCAGAATAGGTTTTAAGCAGCAGAAGGACCCGCTCGGCCGTACGCAGATTCAGATTTGCCGCAGCAATCAGGGAGGCATCTCCATCGAAGGCAACGCGGCCGTCTGTAACGGTAACATTCTGCGCCCCCAGGCGTTTCACCTCAAAGGAAAGGGTGGACTCGGTGCCGAAAAAACAGGGCGCAACCAAGGTATAGTTGGTAGCCATAATTGTTCTATCTTCCTTTTCTGTAAGATCTGCCAGCACCGCCTAATTCCGCATGCCAATACGGCAAACGAGGCGTGCCAGCTGTAAAGCAAAAACGTTGTATATGATCGAGTAACTTTGCAGCGCAGATGATACGCCGCAGCCGCCGGAACAGTGCATAAGGCGTCAGCCGTGAATTGTGCGGTTTTGCGCTAAAATTGGAAAACGCAGGCAGGACGCGATAACACAAAAAAAGGCTCTGCCGCAAAAAGGCAGGGCCTTGTTGACCGGATACACTCAGCCGCGGCGCCGCGAATAACCGCCGCCACGGCGATTTTCCGTCACACGCTTCAGGTCGGCGATTTTCTCCTCGCTCTGGGATTTGAACTTGGACATCATATCCTCAAAGCTCATTTCGCCCTGAGGCTGCGTGGGTTTGGGCTGCCAGACACGCGGAGGTGCTTCTTTGCGCGGCGGGCGAGGGCCGGAAGGGCGCGGCTTGGAACCGCGCTCCGGCGCAGGCTGTGTGCGCTTGATGGACAGCGCAATTTTGCCGTCCGGAGCAATGGAGATCACCTTAACCGTAACAGACTGACCTTCCTCCAATACGGCAGAAAGATCCTGGATGAACTCATAAGAAACCTCGGAAATGTGAACGAGACCGTTCTTGTTGTCAGGCAGAGAAACAAACGCGCCAAACGGTTTGATGCCCGTTACCTTGCCCTCGACAATATCGCCAACCTGCAAAGCCAAACTATGATACCCCTTTTGTTTTATTTTCAGAAGAGAACCCGCAAAAAACGGCACACACCGCCATGTTCTCTGCTGTTCAATGAATTTATTTGCCGCTGATGTCCACAAAGATACGCTCGTTGGGTTTTGCGTAGCCCTGCTCACGGGCAGCCCGCTCCAGAATCGCATCTTCACCGTCGGCCAGGTCGCGCGCAAGTTCCGCATTGATTGCGAGCTGTTCTTCCACCTGTGCCTGGACAGCCGTTAATTCCTGCTGTTTGGTACTGATGGTAACCTGACAAAGAATCAGGTTCCAAATAAGGTAACCGCACAGAGTCACTACAGCGGCGGGGACGAGCCATCCCGGTACGATATGACGTTTTCTCATTCCGATATGCCTCCGCCCCTAAAAATGTGCATAAGTTCACTTATGCAGTATCAATTATATATCATCTTTTGCTGTTTTTGCAACCTCTTTTTTTCTTTTTCCGCATTTTTGATATGTTTTCGCTTTTCCTTGCGTTCTTTCAGCGGCAGTGATATGCGGCGGCGCAGCCAACGG
>JBJEYG010000079.1:0-2177 GCA_051886555.1 Gemmiger sp. | reverse complement strand
CACGCTGTTTGCGCTCAACGTAGCAAAGAAATCACCGAATAAACGATACATTTTGTGCGAAGGCTATATGGACGTGATCAGTATGCACGAAGCGGGCTTTGACACCGCCGTGTGCGCCTGCGGCACAGCCCTGACGCCGGAGCAGGTCAAGCTGATCAGCGAATATGCCGATGAAGTGGTGCTGTGCTACGATTCCGACGAGGCGGGCCAGAAAGCCACCGAGCGAAGCCTGGGATTGTTTCAGAACAGCCCCGTCAAGGTGACGGTGCTGAACATTCCCGGCGCAAAAGACCCGGACGAGTTCATCAAGAAATACGGCCGCGACCGCTTTGCCCAGCTGCTGGACGGAACCGCCAACCCCACCGAGTTTGCGCTGGCCAAGGCCCGGCAAAAATATGATCTTGCCAGCGACAACGGGCGGCTGGAGTACATCCGAGACGCCATTGATATTCTGGCGGGCAGCGGCTCGCCCACTGCCCAGGATGTGTATGCCGGGCGCATTGCGGCGGAAACCGGCGTGTCCAAACAAGCCATACTGAACCAGCTGCAAACGGCGAACCGCCTTGCCGGGCGCCGCGCCCGGCGCAGGGAACAGAACGACCTGGAAAAGCAAACCATCGCTGCGTCCATCCGCGTGCCCTACGACCAGGGCGGCGACGCGGCGCTGGGCGCTGCCAGCGCGGGGCGGCAGCTGGTGGCTGCCATGCTGAAGGACCCCGCGCTGATCCCCTACATCCGGCAGCGTTTGGACCCTGAGCAGCTGATCCTGCCCGAGATGAAGGAGGCTGCAAAGGCCATCTTCCATTGTGCGGACGCAGGGATCCCCGTGAACCTGACCGGCGTTGCGCCCTTTGTGAGCGAGGGCGTGATCCCGCAGCTTTCCCAGGTGCTGGCCCAGAACGGGGATTTGACGCTGACTGCCCAGGACGTGGATATGTACCTGCGGCGGCTGGATCGGGCAAAACCGGGCAGCGCCCGGGCCGCCGGCATGACGGACGGACAATTTGCGGATTATATCAACCAACTTGCAAACAAAAAAAAGAGATCACCGGAAGACAGTGCAGACTAAAACCAAAGGAGAACTACTTATGGCAGACAAGAAAAATGTGATCCACGAGCTGATCGAAAACGGCAAGCGCAACGGCAAGCTGACCACACACGAGATCAACGACGCCCTGGAGGAGAGTAATTTCGACGTGGAACAGCTGGAAAAGCTGTATGAGTCGCTGGAAGGCCACGGCATTGAAGTGGTGGACGACGAACCTTCCGATGCGGTTGCGGACGCCGCTGCCATTACCGAAAGCACCGTGGACGATTTTGAGGACAGTCTTTCGGCCGAAGGCGTCGCCATTGATGACCCCGTCAAGGTTTACCTGAAAGAGATCGGCCGTGTGCCGCTGCTGACCCCTGAAGAGGAGGTGCAGCTGGCGCTGGACATCAAGGAAGGCGGCCCCAAAGGTGAACGCGCCAAACAGCGCCTGAGCGAAGCCAACCTGCGTCTGGTGGTCTCCATTGCCAAGCGGTATGTGGGCCGCGGGATGCAGTTCCTCGATCTGATCCAGGAAGGCAACCTGGGCCTGATCAAGGCGGTGGAAAAGTTCGACCATACCAAGGGCTTCAAGTTCTCCACCTATGCCACCTGGTGGATCCGCCAGGCCATCACCCGTGCCATTGCGGACCAGGCCCGGACCATCCGCATTCCGGTGCACATGGTTGAGACGATCAACAAGGTCAAGAAGGTCTCCAGCCAGCTGCTGCACGAAAACGGCCACGAACCCAGCGCAGAGGAGATCGCCGAACGGCTGGATATGTCGGTGGACAAGGTGCGTGAGATCATGCGCGTGGCGCAGGAGCCGGTCAGCCTGGAGACGCCCATCGGCGAGGAGGAGGACAGCCACCTGGGCGACTTTATCCCTGACGACGAGGCCCCTGTGCCCGCCGAAGCTGCCAGCCAGACGCTGCTGAAAGAGCAGCTGGCCGACGTGCTGAAAACCCTGACCCCCCGCGAGGAGAAAGTCCTGCGCCTGCGCTTTGGCCTGGAGGATGGACGTCCCCGCACGCTGGAGGAAGTGGGCAAGGAGTTCAACGTTACCCGCGAACGTATCCGTCAGATCGAGGCAAAGGCGCTGCGCAAGCTGCGCCATCCCAGCCGCAGCAAGAAACTGCGTGATTTCCTG
>JBJEYG010000078.1:0-2183 GCA_051886555.1 Gemmiger sp. | reverse complement strand
TTCCCTGGCCAGCCGGATCATAACGTCCAGCACTTCCTGGATCGTCTCCGGGTCCAGCGCCGAGGTTGGCTCGTCGAACAGAATGATCTTGGTCTGTGCGCAGAGTGCCCGCGCAATGGCGATGCGCTGCTGCTGCCCGCCGGACAAGGTGCCCGGGTAGGCGTGCGCCTTGTCCCGCAGTCCCACCACGTCAAGGTAGTGGTACGCCAGCTCCTCCGCCTCCTGTTTGGACTTATGATGCAGCTTGATGGGCGCCAGCGTCAGATTTTTCAGCACCGTCATGTGGGGGTACAGATTGAACTGCTGGAACACCATGGACATATTGTCCCGCACCACCTGACGCTTGTTCTGATGGGTCAGACGGGTGCCGTTGATGTAGACGCTGCCGCTGGTAGGCTCCTCCAGGAAATTCATGCACCGGACGGTGGTGGATTTTCCCGAACCGGACGGCCCGATGATGACCAGCTTTTCCCCTTCCCTGACTTCCAGCGACACATCCTTGAGCACATGCAGGTCGCCGAAACACTTGTTGACCTTTTCCAGACGGATCATGCTTGTCCCCTCCATGACAAAAGAAAACGGCGTTTTGCTCCCCTTCCAGAAGCAAAACGCCGTTGTTTTACTGAATATTCGAAAGTATACACCCAAAGAATGGGCTTGTCAAGAAGTTTTACACATCTTTTTTCAAATGCTCCGACAGGCGGATGTTCTCGCTGTAATCCACCGGCACCACGATCACGCTGGGCACCGTCTGGGCAAACGCGTCCTCCAGTGCGCCGGCAAGCTCCCCGGCGCTCTGCACCCGGTAGCCCCTGCAGTGCATCGCTTCGGCATACGCCTTGAAATCCGGGTTGGTAAAATCCACGTCGTGATGCTCGCCGAACTGCTCGTCCGCCTTCCACTTGATCAGGCCGTAACTGCGATCCTCCCAGATCAGGGTAACAAAAGGCACTTTCTCCCGCACGGCCGTCTCCAGCTCCTGGCTGTTCATCATAAAGCCGCCGTCGCCGCACACCGCCAGCACCCGCCGTTCGGGATACAGCAGCTTGGCCGCAAAGGCGCCGGGAATCGCAAAGCCCATGCTGGCAAATCCGTTGGAGATCAGGCAGGTGTTCGGTTCAAAGCAGTCGTAATGGCGGGCGATCCACATTTTGTGGGCTCCCACATCGCTGACCAAAATGTCCGACCGGCCCATGGCCCGGCGCACGTCCGCCAGAATGCGGGCCGGCTTCATGGGGAACGAATCGTCCTCCGCCATGCGGTTGTGTTCCTGCTCCATCTCGCGGCGCAGCGCCAGCGCCGCGGCCGGCTCGGCGTCGCGGTGGGCGGCGCGCAGGATCTCATAAATGCTCTCGGTGATGTCGCCCACCACTTCCACCGCGGGCTGATAGTGCTTGTTCACGTCCGCCGGGCTGGTATCCAAGTGCAGGATCACCGCATCCCGGTTCTCGTTCCACTTCTCCGGGGCGCACTCCACAATGTCGTAACCGATGGCGATCACCAGATCCGCCTTTTGGAAGTCGCGGTTCACATAGTCTTTTTGGGGGATCCCAATGGTCCACAGACTGTAGGGGTTGTCCATCGGTACGATGCCCTTGGCCATCATGGTATTCACCACCGGGATGTGCAGCCGGTTCATCATCTCAGTGACCGCCTTTCCCGCATGGGTGCGCACCGCGTTGGCTCCCACCAGGATCACCGGATTTCTCGCCTCGTTGATCAGCTTTGCCGCAGCCGCGACGTGTTCCAGGTCGGCGTAGGTGGGATGCGGCGTCTGCCGGAGCAGCGGGCTGGTATCCGCCGGCATTTTGGCAATGTTTTTGGGCAGATCGATGTGCGTTGCGCCGGGCTTGCCGCCCTCCGCGTACTTGAAGGCCAGCCGCGTGATCTAGCTGACTGTGTCGGGCCGGATGACCTGCTTGGAGCGCTTGGTGATGGGCGCAAACATGGCAGCCAGGTCCAGATACTGGTGGCTGGTCAGCTGCATCCGGTCGGTCCCCACCTGCCCTGTGATGGCCACCAGCGGCGCGCCGTCCAGGTAGGCGTCCGCCACGCCGGTGACCAGATTGGTCGCGCCCGGCCCCAGCGTGGCCAGGCAGACGCCGGCCCGTCCGGTCAGCCGGCCGTACACATCGGCCATAAAGGCCGCGCCCTGTTCATGCCGGGTGGGAATAAACCGGATG
>JBJEYG010000077.1:0-2187 GCA_051886555.1 Gemmiger sp. | reverse complement strand
CCGCACACCGGTCCGTCCCAACATGCAGTCATGGACCACCCCGGCCTTCGGCTGCACAGTTGCGGCGGCGGGCAAGGCGCCCCTCCGACCACGCTGCGGACGCGTATTTATCAACTTTTTCTGAATTTCTGGGGGATTTCTTGCATCTTGGCACGGTATCCCCTATAATGAAGCTATCCGAATGTTACTTTCTTACTGCCAGGGAGGCGCTCCCATGAGCAAATGGGTCGAAACAAAGAAGAAACCGGTTCTGCCGCTGTATCTTGCAGGGGCTGTGTGGGTGGTGTGCGCGCTGCTGCTGCCCATTTATAAACTGTGGGCCTTCGCGCTGACGGCGGTGCTGTCCGTTGCCGGGTATGCTGTGGCGGCGCGTTTTTGCCCCACGCGGGTGGTGCGGCGTGAAGTGCCGTATACCACCGGCGACACCGGTACCGATTCCATGCTGGCGGGCGTAGCGCAGAATCTGGACGCGCTGCACAAGCTGAATGACGCCATTCCCGACGCGGCGCTTTCCACGGCGCTGGACCGCATGGAAAAGGCCGGGCGCGGCATTCTGGCCGCTGTGGAGAAAAATCCCGAAAAGGCATCCCAGATCAGCCGGTTTGCCCGCTACTATCTGCCGGAGGTGGTCAAGATCATGTCCAGCTACGTGCACATGGAGCAGGGCGGGATCCGGGGCGACAACGCCGCCCAGATCCTGGCTGAGGTGCAGCGCAACGCCGGCACCATGGCGACCGCTTTTGAGAACCAGTTGGATGCGCTCTATTCTGCGGAGGCGATGGACATTTCCACCGACATTGAAGTGCTGGAAGGAATTTTGAAAAGCCAGAATCTGACTTGATTTTTTGAAACCGGGTAACGTTACGAAAGGATGGAATCTGTTATGGACGAGAAAGAATTTGATCTGAATGCGCCTGCCGCGCCCAGCCTGACGCTGGATACCGGGGTGCCCGCGCCCAGCCTGTCGCTGGAGATCGAGGCCGCCGACAATGCCGTGAAGGAGGAAGTGGCCAAGGCCGCCCCCGTCAAGGTGGAGGACACGCCGCTTTCCCCGGAAGAGCAGAAGATGGTGGACGATTTTGCGGAGAAAATCGACATCACCAACTCCCAGATGGTGCTTCAGTACGGCGCTGCCAGCCAGAAAAAACTCAGCGACTTTTCCGACACGGCCCTTTCCCGCGTCAAGACCAAGGACATGGGCGAGACCGGCGAGCTGATCACCAATCTGATCGGCGAGCTGCAGGGGTTCGACGCTCAGGAGGAGAGCAAGGGCATTTTCGGCTTTTTCAAAAAGGCCACCACCAGCGTGGAAACGCTCAAACTGCGCTATGAGAAGGCCGACAAAAACGTGGAGACCATCAAGCGCCAGCTGGAGGATCACCAGGTCACGCTGATGAAGGACATCACCATGCTGGACAAAATGTATCAGCTCAACCTGGTGTACTTCAAGGAGCTGACCATGTATATCCTGGCCGGCCGAAAAAAGCTGGAAAATGTGCGCAACAACGAACTGAAAGCCGCACAGGAGAAGGCTCAGCGCACCCAGCTGCCCGAGGACGCCCAGGCTGCGCGCGACCTGTCCGACATGTGCGACCGGTTTGAGAAAAAACTCTATGATCTGGAACTGACCCGCAACATCTCCATCCAGATGGGGCCGCAGATCCGCCTGATCCAGTCCAACGATACCATGATGGCGGAAAAGATCCAGACTACCATTGTCAACACCATTCCGCTGTGGAAAAACCAGATGGTTCTGGCACTGGGCATCGCCCACAGCCAGGAGGCCATGAAGGCGGAGCGCGCCGTTACCGACGCTACCAACGAGCTGCTGAAGAAGAACGCCGCCATGCTCAAGCAGGGCACCATTGAGATCGCCAAGGAGAGCGAGCGCGGCATTGTGGACATCGAGACGCTGAAGCAGACCAACAAGGAACTGATCGAAACGCTGGACGAACTGAACAAGATCCGCGCCGACGGCAAGGCCAAACGCGCTACGGCCGAGCAGGAGCTGGGCCGCATCGAGGGCGAACTGCGCGCGAAATTGGTGGAGCAGGCAAAGTAAATGCAAAAAGTACAATCCTTACAGGAGCAGGAGAGCTTCGTGATCGAAGGCCCGCAGCTGGAAGTGCTGGGCGAGGCGGAAAACAGGCTGCCCGCGCCGCTGAAAAAGCGGTCGGGGGCGGCGGG
>JBJEYG010000076.1:0-2188 GCA_051886555.1 Gemmiger sp. | reverse complement strand
TCGGTTGAGCTGTTGCTCGTTGTCGCGCCAGTCTTCTTTTACCTTGACCCAACACTGCAGGTTCACTTTTGTGCCAAGCAGCTGTTCGCAGTCTTCCCGCGCGGCGGAACCGATTTTCTTCAGCATTGCGCCGCCCTTGCCGATGACCATTCCCTTATGGCTCTTCCGTTCGCAATAAATGTCCACCGAAATATCCACAAGGTCCCGGTCAGGGCGCTCCTTAAAGCTTTCCACTGTTACGGCAATACCGTGAGGTACCTCGTCACTCAAAAACAGCAGCGCTTTTTCGCGCACAATCTCCGCCACAAGCTCTTTTTCCGGCATATCGGTAAATGCCTCGTCGTCAAAGTAATGAGGTCCTTCACTGCCGTAAGGTTTCAGTAAATCGAACAGCTGTCCACTGCCGGTACCGTCCAATGCCGAAACTGCCACCACCCGATCGAATGCCCCCAGAGCCTCGATCTGACGTTTGCGCGCTTCCAGTGCAGCAAAATCCTGTAAAAGATCTATCTTATTGATCACTGCGATGGCGCTGCCATATCTTTTCAGTGCTGCAACCATATTCAGTTCCGACTCGGTGAAATCGCCCGCCGGCTCAAACAGCATCAACGTCACATCCACATCCGCCAGACTGGCGGCCGCAGTTTGTGTCATACGGGTGTCCAGCCGGTTGCGCGGTTTGTGGATCCCCGGTGTGTCCATAAACACATACTGCACCGGCCCTTTTGTGATGATTCCGGTAATACGATTGCGGGTTGTCTGCGGCTTCTGGGTAACAATCGCTACCTTCTCTCCCACCAACAGATTGGTCAGGCTGGATTTGCCTACGTTGGGTCGGCCGACCAGCGCAACAAATACGCTGCTGGTCTGGGTGTTGGCATGTTCATTCTGTATCATCGTTACCGTCCTTGCTTTTATTGGGAAAAAGAGTATCGAACCGAAATACAAAGAAAAAGGCTGCCACAACGGACGCCGCCAACGCAATGACAGTAGCTGGACTTTGCATCAAGGCATTCCAAATCGCACCAATGGCCTGCTTTGTACCAAACAGACAAAAACCAACACACAGTGCTCCAACTGCACACACCAGCACCGCTCCGGCCGCCATATCCTTGGCCGCGCCGGCGCTCCACCAATGTCCGGTATCAGGCTTATCCACCGCACGCTCAACGGCGGAGTTCATCAATTCCATGCCGATTACGCCAAAAATGCATAGCGAAAGCAGCGCCACGTCCCTCCTGTCCAACCCGGCCAGCCAAGCCGCCAGGTAAACGTATAACGCTGCGCACAAATGGAACCGAACATTACGCTCCTGCCGGACGGCGGCACAGATCCCGTTCCAGGCATACACAAAACCGCGCCCGAAGCGCCGCAGATCAGACTTCATCGCTGGTATAAGAAACGGTACGGGGCAGACCCAACTGGATGAGCACCGCTTCCTCCTTTTCACGCATGTGCACAGCCTCCAGGCCGCTGACTTCGTGGTCGTAGCCCAGCAGATGCAGCATGGAATGTACCGTCAGGAACGCCACCTCCCGCTGCAGCGGATGACCGTACAGCTCGGCCTGCTCCATGGCGCGCTCCATCGAAATGACAATATCGCCCAGAATCTTGCAGCCATTGTCTTCATCAATGTCATAAACGCCGTTTTCCCCCATCGGAAAACTGAGTACGTCGGTAGGCATATCCTTGTTTCGGTACTGACGGTTGAGTTCCTGAATGCGGGCGTTATCCACAAAAGTAACGCTGATTTCGGCCGGGCCGTCAAACTTTTCGTATTCCAGCACCGCATTGCAGCTGCGGCGAATGAGAATGCGCAGACCGGAGGGTACTTTTACTGCATTTTGAGAGTTTGTGATCAAAACTTTGTTGGACATCATAAGTCTCCCCCTTTTTGTAAGAATTGTTTGCCATTTTATTCTTTTGCGGTTTTTGCCGCTTTCTCATAGGCTTTTACAATCTGCTGGACCAGACGGTGACGCACCACGTCCTTTTCGCTCAAATACACCTGTGCTATGCCGTCAATCCCCTTGAGCACCTTCAAGGCATCCACCAGTCCGCTGCGGACTTTGTCGGGCAAGTCCACCTGCGTTACATCGCCGGTCACCACCACATGACTGCCGGCACCCATACGGGTTAGGAACATTTTCATCTGCTCAGGGCTTGTATTCTGCGCCTCATCCAGAAT
>JBJEYG010000075.1:0-2189 GCA_051886555.1 Gemmiger sp. | reverse complement strand
TCCACCTCGCTGGCGCCGGGGATCGGACCGTCGTATTCGGCCATCCAGGAAAAGCATTCTGCGGTAAGGTGCAATGCCTCGGCATCGGAAAGCCCTGTTGTCACCAGGTAAAATCCTGTCAGACAGCCCATCGGTCCAACATAGATCACAT
This sequence comes from Gemmiger sp., assembly GCA_051886555.1. Lineage (GTDB taxonomy): Bacteria > Bacillota > Clostridia > Oscillospirales > Ruminococcaceae > Gemmiger. Next base: position 2,038 of record JBJEYG010000075.1, on the reverse strand, counting down.
TGTCAGCCCAGCGGCTGTTGCGTGCACTGGTGGCAAACAAGTGCTCCAGTGTGTGGGCACAGGCGGGGGAGAGGTACTGCCCTGCATTGGGGCGCTTCATGCGGATATCCCAGGTCAGTATTTCGCCGTTCGGCCCGTCCTGGCGCGAAAGATACATGCCGGGAAGCAGTTTTGTGTGGTCGACGCAAAAGCTGGCGATCCGTTTCACAAAAGCACTTCCTTTACATTTTGTTCTGCACAATGCCGCGCTCGCAATCCATCGTGACGGACATGCCGTCTTTCAACGTGCGGGTTGCTTTGGTTGCGCCGACGATGACGGGTTTTTCCAATGCCAGACCGACGATGGAGGCGTGGTTGCTTGCGCCGGATTCTTCCACGATAATGCCTGCAGCGTCGCGCATATAAGGCAGGAAATCGTTGTCAGTGTAAGGCGCGACCAGAATGCTGCCGGCTGTAAACTTGTGAGCAGCGTCGGCAGGGGTACGGCAGACACAAACGGTTCCGCTTGCATTGCTGACACCAACACCAACGCCTGCCAGCAACACATCACCGACCATGTGCACCTTGATCATGTTGGTGGTGCCGGAGATACCAACCGGAACACCGGCGGTAACAACGACCACGTCGCCGGAAGAGACCTGACCGGCAGCCTCGGCAATTTCCACCGACTTGCTGATGAGTTCATCGGTAGAATGGGCATAGGGCATGGTCAGTGGGGTAACGCCCCAGCAGATATTCATCTGGCGGCGGACTTCCTCGTCCAGCACACAGGCGATGATGCGGGTACGGGGACGGCATTTGCTCAGCAGACGGGCGGTTTCACCGCTCTTGGAAACGGTGATGATAGCACTGGCGTGGATATCCGCAGCGGTGGTGCAGGCAGCGTGGGCGGTAGCAGCGCTGATGCTCATACGGCCGTCCTCAGGGCGCACGCGGTGTACCAGATTGCCAAAGCTGGTATCGTGCTCGGCGGTCTCGGCAATGGCGGACATGGCCTGCAAGGCTGCAACAGGATATTTGCCGGCTGCGGTTTCGCCGCTGAGCATGACCGCAGAGGTGCCGTCGTAGATGGCGTTGGCAACGTCAGTGATCTCGGCGCGGGTGGGACGCGGATTCACGATCATGGAGTCCAGCATCTGGGTGGCAGTAATGACCGTTTTGCCGAAATACATGGCACGGTCAATCAGGTGCTTCTGAATGGCCGGAATCTCAGCGAAGTCGATTTCAACACCCATGTCGCCGCGGGCAACCATGATTCCGTCTGCTGCTTTGAGGATTTCGTCGATATTATCGACACCTTCCTGGTTTTCAATTTTTGCGATAATACGCATATTGGAGCCGTTCTCGTTGAGCAGATGACGAATCTCCTGCACGTCCTGAGCACAGCGGGTGAAGCTGGTGGAAACCAGGTCGAAGCCCTGCTCCACGCCAAACAGAATGTCGTTCCGGTCACGCTGACTCATATAAGGTAAAGACAGGTAAACGCCGGGCACATTAACGCCCTTTGTGCTCTTGATAACGCCGTCGTTTTCGACGGTGCAATGGATGTCGGGACCGTCGATTGCGTCGATACGCAACGCGATCAGGCCATCATCCAGCATGATGCGTCCACCTACCTGTACATCGCTGTGCAACTCTTTATAGGTGATGGAGCTGATCTCAGAGGTACCTTCCACCGGGCGGCCGGTCAGAGTAAATTTCTGGCCGGTGACCAGCTTTTCAGAACCGTTCTTGAAATCACCCAAACGAATTTCGGGGCCTTTGGTATCCAGCATGGCGGCTACCGGCAGGTCCAGTTCCTCGCGCAGCGCTTTCAGCTGGTCAAGGCGGTGTTTATGCTCTTCATAGTCACCGTGGGAAAAATTAAAGCGGGCTACGTTCATGCCGTTTTCCAGCAACTGACGAAGTACGCCCTCCTGGTCAGTGGAGGGGCCGAGGGTACAAACGATCTTTGTATTACGCATACATTCCTCCTGCTTTCACGTGATAGGGGCCAAATCCAGGCTGCGCCCGAATTCCCCATGATCATTATAATATA
>JBJEYG010000074.1:0-2210 GCA_051886555.1 Gemmiger sp. | reverse complement strand
ATGCACCTGCATTTCTTGAAGTACGCGGTGAAGTCTATATGCCTCATGACGCGTTCTTTGAGCTAAAAGCGCAGCAGGAACTGGAGGATAAAACGCCTTTTAAAAATCCGCGCAATGCAGCGGCCGGTTCGCTGCGGCAAAAGGATGCCAAAGTTACCGGCGCCCGGGGCCTGTCTATTTTTGTATTTAATTTGCAGCAGATCGAGGGAAAAGTTTTTGCCACGCACCGGGAAACGCTGGACTACATCAAAAGTCTGGGCTTCCCGGTATCGCCGCGCTATAACGTCTTTACCAACATCGAGGACGCCATCCGTGAGATCCAGTCCATCGGCGAAGCGCGTGGCACACTTACGTTTGACATTGACGGTGCTGTTATCAAGGTCAACGACCTGGCCTCCCGCGATCTGCTTGGGTCCACCAACAAGTTTCCTCGCTGGGCTATTGCCTTCAAATATCCGCCCGAAGTCAAGGAAACCATCGTGCGGGACATTGAAGTAAGTGTTGGCCGCACCGGTGTGCTGACTCCTACGGCAGTCTTTGACCCGATTTTTCTGGCTGGTACCAGCGTGGCACGAGCCAGCTTGCACAACGGCGACATCATCGAAACGCTGGGAGTGCGTATCGGCGATACCATTCAGGTGCGCAAGGCAGGGGATATTATTCCGGAGGTAATCGGCGTCGTGCATCATGGGGAGGGCACCGTTCCCTATATGATGCCGAAACTGTGCCCAAGCTGCGGCGCGCCGGTGGTACATCTGGAAGATGAAACCGCACTGCGCTGCGTAAATCCGGAATGCCCTGCTCAGGCGCTACGTAATCTGATTCATTTTGCCAGCCGCGATGCGATGGCCATTGACGGGCTGGGCGAGGCGGTAGCCGCACAGCTTATTGAAAAAGGCCTGGTGCATACGGTAGCGGATCTTTATAGTCTGACCCGCGAACAGCTGCTTTCGCTGGACAAATTCAAGGAAAAGAGCGCCGACAACCTGCTTCGCGCCATTGAAGTCTCCAAAGGCAATAATCTGGATAAGCTGGTATTCGGTTTGGGAATTCGGAATATCGGCGACAAGGCGGCTGCGCTGCTGGCCGAGCGCTTTGGCCGGATGGAGACGATTCTTGAAGCCAGCGAGGAGGAAATTGTTTCCATTGACGGCTTTGGCGCGGTTATGGCACAAAGCGTAGCGGAGTTTTTTGCCAAAGCCGGTACTGCAGATTTGATCGCCCGCCTTACTGTAGCAGGGGTAAACATGGAATGGCGCGGCGAGAAGAAAGGCGCGGCACTGGCCGGAAAAACCGTAGTAGTCACGGGTACGCTGCCCAGTTATTCCCGTCAGGAAGCGGAAGCGTTGATTGTGCGCAACGGCGGTAAGGCAAGCGGCTCTGTCTCAAAAAAGACCAGCTATGTCCTGGCAGGCGAGGCGGCCGGTTCCAAACTGACCAAGGCGCAAAACCTTGGGGTACCGGTACTGAATGAAGAGGAATTCCTTGCCATGCTGCGCGCAAGCGGCGACTTTAAAGAATAAAGAACATTGGCAGGCGCCGCGGGAAACCGCAGCGCCTGCTTTGTTGTTCAGTTCTAATTGCAACAGTGCGCACATAAAGTTCTGGTGTGAGGTGATGAACAAAATGGACGAGTATTACGCGGCGATTCATGCGCTTCCGGAATCATTTTATAAGGAACTGGCGGCTTTGCCTCCGGAGGTGGCCCCTCATGTTCAGGAAGTGCGTATCCGAACGGGCGCCCCGGTCGGCTTCTCAATACGCGGCGCACTGGTACCCTGCGTGAAATATCTGCCTCAGGCAAAGGTTTGCGCTAAAGTTGGCCGCAATGACATTAAAGAATGCTTTTTGACGCTTTGCCGGTACTCCGTATACGCTTATGAGGAAGAATTGAAAGAGGGATATCTGACGGTGGATGGTGGCAACCGGGTGGGGGTTGCAGGCATTCGGGGACCATACGGTTTTTCAACCGTGACATCGCTCAATCTGCGTATTTCGCGCTGGATTACCTGCAGCCTGCCTCCCGGTGTTTTACAGGCATTGCGCAAAGCAAACGCTGGAATTCTCGTCGCAGGTGCACCGGGCAGCGGGAAAACCACGGTATTGCGCAGTATGATCGAATACATGGGCCGCACCGGAAGAAATTTCTGCGTAGTGGATGAGCGCAGCGAGATCTTTGGGCACTGCATTCCCGGTATCGGCTGTGAAGA
>JBJEYG010000073.1:0-9938 GCA_051886555.1 Gemmiger sp. | reverse complement strand
GCGCGCCGCTCTGGCACGGACAGCCTTCCAGAATGTGCCGCTGTACGGCATGGTCAAGTATGACCGCCATCGCACCCGCGCCATTGTGGACGACGCGGGCGGGGAGATTGCCATCAACCGCAACCGGGGAATTTTTACCTTTATCACCTCCATTCAGGATGAAACGCACCGTTGGGCCAACGATTACCGCAAGCGCCTGATGAAAGCAAAAAGCTATTCCGCCACACTGACTGCACTGCCCGGCGTGGGGGCAAAAACCAGCGAAGCGCTGTTGGCCAGATTCAAAACGGTGTCGGCAGTACGGGCGGCTTCCATCTCCGACCTCGAAGAAGTGCACGGAATCAGCCACAAAAAGGCCGAGCAGATCTACAACGCGCTGCACGGCGAAGCTATTGACAACGGCGGCGCAAAACCGCATAATGAATAAAGTTCGCAGCAACCAAACGAAAGGAGGCTGTATCATGCGCGTGATCGCAGGAACCGCCCGGGGCAGAAAACTGGAAACGCTGCCCGGGGAAGAGATCACCCGTCCTACGCTGGACCGGGTGAAGGAGGGGATGTTTTCCAGTATTCAGTTTCTTTTGCCCGGCGCCAACGTGCTGGATCTGTTCGCGGGCAGCGGTCAGCTTGGCATCGAGGCGCTGTCCCGCGGGGCGAAAAGCTGCACCTTTCTGGACCATTCGCGGGAAGCGGTGACCGTGGTTGCCGCCAACTGCAAAACTGCCGGCGTGTTTGACCGCAGCCGGGTGTCCGCAGGGGATGCTTTTGCCTATCTGGCGTCCTGCAAAACCAGCTTCGACCTGGTTTTGCTCGATCCTCCGTTCGGGCATGATACGCTGAAACAGGTACTGCCCCAGCTTGCGCCCCATGTGGCTCCGGGCGGCGTGGTATTGTGCGAAAGCGAGCTGGAAGTCCGTCTGCCCGCCGAGACACAGGGGCTGGTACAGACCAGACAGTACCGCTACGGCAAGATCTTAGTGACCCGTTATGAGAAAGAAGGAGAAGCATGAACGTTGATGAATTGCTGGATCTGATGGAAGAGACGCTGGAAGAAGGCACTGCGATGCCATTCTCCGCCGGAAAGCGCGTGGTGGACGTGGATAAGATGCGTGACATCATCGACGACGTGCGCGAAAATCTGCCTGACGAGGTACGCCAGAGTAAAAAAATCGTGGCCGAGCGTGAACAGATCATCAGCGACGCCCAGCGCGAAGCGGACAATCTGACTCGCCAGGCAGAAGAGCGCGCCAAGACGCTTGTGTCCGACCAGGAGATCGTCAAGAAGGCGCAGAAACGCGCGGTCGAGATTCTGACCGCGGCCCAGACGCAGGCGCGGGAAATCAACAAGAGCGCTGCTACTTACTGCGAAAGCATCCTCAAAAATACCGAGGAGACGCTGGCACGCAGCGTGGCGGACATTAAAAATACCCGCATGAATCTGCGCAATGCCGGAAGCCGTGCGCCGCGCAGCCCGAAAAAGTAAAACGAAACGGTTTCCCTTTGATTTGCAGCGAAAGGGAAGGGAATTGCGCGGTTCCCCATCATTTATCACAAAATTTACAACAATAAAATCTGCGGCCCGAAGCTGGTTTTCCTGGCTTCGGGCCTTGCTTTTTGCGCTCCGATTTGTTAGTATATACCTGTAACTGTGGGTAATTGGGGGTAGCTAAGGTTAAAAGTGGGGAACTTTCCACACTTTCAACCGGGTTTTCAACAACAGAATCACAGTGCAGTGTCGAAAATCTTCGAAAGGGGGAAAACGCCATGCTGATGGGCCAGTACGACTATGCCGTTGACGGCAAAGGCAGACTGAATTTCCCCGCAAAGTTCCGCGAGCAGATGGGCGAAACGTTCATCGTTGCCAAGTGGTTGGATCACTGCCTGGCGGCTTTCCCGATGGAACAGTTCGAAAAGATCGCCGATAAAATTGAAGAAAAAGGCGTGGTCAAAGGGCGTGACGTGCGCCGCAAACTGTACAGCTCGGCCGTAGAAGTGACCCCCGACAAGCAGGGCCGCATCCAGATCCCCAACAAGTTGCGCGAATATGCCGGGCTGGATCACGACGTGACCATTGTGGGCAACCGGGACTTTGCCGAAATCTGGAATACGCAGGCCTGGAATGCAGCCCAGGGCGATGACGACGATGATTTCACCGCCGAAATGGAAGAACTGGACTTCTGACACCGAACATCAACGCACTGCGCGGGAAAGGAACGGAACAAACATGGAATTCAGTCATATTCCCGTGCTTTTGCAGCCTTGCCTGGATGGGCTGGCCATCCGGCCGGAGGGAACTTATCTGGACGGTACTGCCGGCGGGGCAGGGCATTCCCGTGAAATCGCAAAACGCCTTACCACCGGGCGGCTGATCTCACTGGATCAGGACCCGGATGCGGTGGCAGCCGCCACCGAAAGGCTTAAGGGCCTGCCCGCCCGGGTGGTAAGGGCGAACTTCCGCGACACAAAGGCCGTTCTGGCCGAGCTGGGCGTGGGCGCGCTGGACGGCGCCTTGTTGGATCTGGGCGTTTCCAGCCACCAGCTGGATGACGCCGACCGGGGATTTTCCTACCATGCGGATGCTCCGCTGGATATGCGTATGAGTCAGCAGGGCCCCACCGCCGCCGATCTGGTTAACACCCTCAGCAGGGAAGAACTGGCCCGTATTCTGCGGGATTACGGGGAGGAGCCTTATGCCTGGCAGATCGCCGGCAAAATTGTGACGCTGCGCGAGCAGCAGCCCTTTGCCACCACCGTGCAGCTTGCCGATGCTGTGGCCGCCGCCGTGCCCGCTGCCGAGCGGCGCAAAAACAAAAACCCGGCGCGGCGCAGCTTTCAGGCCATCCGCATTGCGGTCAACGGCGAGCTGGACGCTCTCAACGAAGGGCTGGACGGTATTTTCGACTGTCTGGCGCCGGGCGGCCGTCTGTGCGTCATTACCTTTCACAGCCTGGAGGACAGGCTGGTCAAAAACAAGTTCCGCCGTTGGGCTACCGCCTGCACCTGCCCGCCGGAGTTTCCGGTGTGCGTGTGCGGCGGAAGGGCCAAAGCAAAGCTTGTTACCCGAAAGCCCATCGAGGCAGACGATAACGAACTGCAACAAAACCGCCGCAGCCGTTCGGCCAAGCTGCGTGTGCTGGAAAAACGCTAAGCCCTGTGGGCGGCCGACCGAGGAGGGAAAGACCTATGGCACAAACCGCATATGATTTGAATACCCGTCCGGCATCCCGGCGTGAACCCCAGGTGCGGGTGGTACGGGGCGGCCGCAGCCGGCTGGATGGGGTAAAAAACACACTGCGCACGGTGCGCACCGTGCTGGTAACGGCGCTGATCCTGGGGCTAATCGCCAGTCTGGTATACAGTCAGGCCCAGATCACAATGTTGACCGGCGAGGTGGAATCCGCCCGCAGTGAGTTGACCGCCGCGCAGAGCACCTACGGGTATTTGTCCTCTACCATGGACAGTATTACGTCCCGCGCCAACATCGAAGAAGCCGCGCAAGGCAGTCTGGGGCTGGTCAAAGCCGACGCCACCCAGTACACCTATCTCTGCCTGGAGAGCGAAAGCGTAATTACCAGGACGACGTCCGGCGCAACCAGGCTGTTTCAGGGATTTCGTTCGGCGGCACTCAGTCTGCTGGGAAATCTTGATCCCTGAACAAAATTTCAAAAAAAGTCCTTAGCGTGCACGATGCTGCACGCTTTTTTATCAAAAGGAACGAAATCTATGCAGCAATCTCCACGTAACGAACGCCCCAACTCCTCGCCCGAAGCAGGGCGCGGCGTGCATATCCGCACGCAACTGTTCACGGCGGCGTTCCTGATTTTCGGCTTTGGTATTTTGTTGTACCAACTCTATAAATTGCAGATCGGCGATCTTGACTCCGGCTACCGGGCGGACGCGGTGGAACAACAGCTTTCGGATGTGACCATCGCCGCCGAGCGCGGCTCCATCTACGACTCCACCGGCAAGCTGCTGGCCAAAAGCACGGTTATGTGGAACATCGCCGCCGACCCGGCTGTCTGCCAGAAAAAAGGCGGCGACCTGACCGCTGCCAGCCGGGAGATCGCCGCCATTCTGGGCGTGGAGCAAAGCGAAATCTACGCCAAGCTGACCGCTTCCAATCAATACCAGGTGCTTGCCAAAAAGGTGGACATGCCCACCGCCGACAAGATCATGGAATATGTCAATTCGGTCAACAGCGACGCCGGCGCCACGGTTCTCAGCGTCTGGAAGGAGGAAACCTACACCCGCGAGTACCCGTTCGGCACGCTGCTTTCCGGCGTACTGGGCTTCTGCAACGCCGACGGGGAGGGCGTCTACGGACTGGAAAAGTCCTATGAAGATGTACTGGCCGGCACAGACGGGCGCAGCATTTCCTACACCAATGTGCGCGGCGGTGAACTGGCCTCCGGCGAGGTGGATTCCCACGACGCCATCGACGGCAGCAGCCTGCATCTGACCATCGACAGTTATATCCAGTCGGTGGTGGAGTCCTACCTGGAAAAAGCGGTGGAGGACTACAACGTGCAGAACCGTGCCTGCGCCATCGTGATGAACGTCAAGACGGGCGCCATCTACGCGATGGCAACGACCAAGGGATTTGACCCCAACGAACCCTATACGATCTATGACGAGGACATGCAGGCGATTCTGGACTCCGATTCGCTCAGCGAGGAGGACATCGCCACACTGCAAAGCCGCCTGGGCGCTTCGGAAATTGCCGACATTGTGGCCGACGGCAAGATTGATGACAGTGAATACAGCACGGTTCAGGGCAAAATGCGTGAAGCCCAGTGGAAGAACAAAAACATTACCGAGCTGTATACCCCCGGTTCGGTGTTCAAGCTGGTGGTGGCCGCCGCCGCACTGGACTCCGGCAAGCTGACCGCCGACAGCAGCTTTTACTGCGGCGGCAAGCTGGTGTACAACGAGGGGACCGACTGGGAACACACCTACCGCTGCGCAAACGAAAAGGTGCACGGCTGGCAGGATATGGCGGCCGCGCTGAACAACAGCTGCAACATCTGGTTTATCCAGGCGGGCGAGACGTTGGGCGGGCAGACTTTCTACGATTACACCGAAGCCTTCGGTTTTACCGAGACCACCGGCATCGACCTGCCTTATGAGACCCGTTGGACGGAGGTCAAGACAACCGAAGATTTCGCCAAATACAGCACCGACCTGGCGTCCAGTTCCTTCGGCCAGGCCGAAGCCATTACTCCCATGCAGATGGCCACCGCCGTGGCGGCCGTGGTCAACGGAGGTTATCTGGTTACGCCGCATGTGGTGGATTCCATCAGCGACGCCAACGGCAACACCACTCAGACGGTGGATGCCGGGATCCGGCGCCAGGTCATCAGCGAGGAGGTCAGCGCTCAACTGCGTACCATGATGGAGGGAACGGTCGGCAACGGCACCGATGGCTATTCCTGCCGCAATGCCTATGTGGCCGGCTACCGGATCGGCGCAAAGTCCGGCACGGCCGAACAGCTGCATCTGGGCAAGCGCTATGATGATGACTACCGCAAGGGAACCAGTTTCGCCGCCGTTGTGCCCATCAACGATCCCGAGATTGAAGTCTTTATTTTCCTGGATGACCCGCGCTGGCTCAACGACTACGCATCCCAGATCGTGGCGCCCATTGCCGGCAACATCATCAGCGAGATCGCGCCTTATCTGGGTCTGGAACGGGATTCCGGCTATGATGACGGCGCGGTGCTTACCATTCATGAGCAGGTGGGCAAATCCTGGACGGACGCGCAGGTAGACCTGAACAAACAAGGCTTCCTGCACAAGATCATCGGGTCCACCGAGGGAGACAGCAAGATCCTGTATCAGTACCCTTACGCGGGCACCAGCGCACCGGTAGGGTCTACCATCTATCTGTATACCGAAACCACCACCGACACCACCACCACCGTACCGGATGTGACCGGCAAGAGTGTGGACTTTGCCAAGCAGATGCTCAAGGCGGCAGGACTGAACGCGAATGTGGAGGGTGACGCCGACGGACGGGTCACCGCGCAGAGCGTGGAGGCCGGAAGCACCGCCCCACTGGGTACGGTTGTGATGCTGACGGCGGGGGATACCGCAGGTGCGGCAGAGCAGCCGGTGTACGAACCGGACGCCGCAAACGAAGAAGGAGGCTGAACGCAATGAAACCCATTCAGGCAAATGAACTGTTGGCCGGGCTGACTCTGGCTGAACCGGTGCTCATCCGCGATGTCATCACCGACAGCCGCAAAGCGGGGCCGGGGTGTGTATTTGTCTGTTTCCCCGGCGAGCGGGTGGACGGCCATGATTTTGCCGCGGCCGCTTACAAGGCGGGGGCGGAATACATCGTTGCCAACCATCCGGTGGATGGTGTGCCTGAGAACCGCACCGTTCTCGTGCCCTCCAGCCATCGGGCCATGGTGCGCATGGCCGCCAATTACCGCACGCTGTTCAGTCCGCTGATGATTGGTGTCACTGGCAGCGTGGGCAAAACCACCACCAAGGAGTTTTGCTATGCGGTGCTGTCCGCTTTCGGCAATACGCTGAAAACCGAGGGCAACCAGAACAATGAGATTGGGATGCCCAACACACTGTTCCGCTTGTCCGACACCACCGAGTACGCCGTCATCGAGATGGGCATGAGCAACCTGGGCGAGATCGAGCGCCTGGCCCGTGCGGCGCGTCCGTCTGCAGGGATTATTACCATGATCGGTGTGTCGCATCTGGAAAACCTCGGCACCCGCGAAAATATCCTCAAAGCAAAACTGGAACTGTGCACGGGTCTGCCGGACGGTGCGCCGCTGGCACTCAACGCCGATGACGATCTGCTGCCCACTGCCAGGCTGCCCGGCCGTCTGCGCCCGGTTTGGTTCGGGATTGACAGCGGGAACGCGGACGTGCGCGCGGTGAACATTCGGCAGACGAACGGCGGTATGACCTTTGAACTGCGTGACCGGGAGCACGGCAGCTTTGCGGTTGCAATCCCCACCGTGGGCAGGCACACCGTCTACGACGCGCTGGCTGCTTATGCCGCGGCCACCCGCCTGGGCCTGGATCCGGCAAAATGCGCTGCGGCGCTGGCAAGATACGAAACCACCGGCATGCGCCAGCATATTGTGGAAAAGAACGGCGTCACCGTAATTGAGGACTGCTACAACGCCAGCCCCGACAGCATGAAAGCTGCGCTCTCGGTGCTGGCCGGACTGCCCGGCCGCCGCAAGGTCGCGCTGCTGGGCGATATGCTGGAACTGGGCGCCGCCGAGGAGCAGGCCCACCGTCAGACTGGAATTTGGGCTGCCGAAGCCGGCGTGGAAGTGCTGATTGCTTATGGATCGCGTGCAAAGGCCACCGCAGAGGCTGCCGCCGCAAAAGGAGTGACAACTGTGCATTGCGAAAATGCGCAGGAAGTGGTAAGCTATCTAAGGCAAACGCTGCGCCCCGGCGACGCGCTGCTGGTCAAGGCCAGCAACGCCATGAAACTGGGCGACATTCTGGCGGCCTACTACGGCGCCGGAAACTGATACTCCGGGTACGGCGGGCGCCGAACTACTTGATATTGGAGGAATACTCCCTATGGGCACAGTCCTTTCCTGGATGCTGATCGCCGCTGCGCTGATCGGCTTTGCTGTTACCGCAGTTTCCGGCTATCTGCTGATTCCCGTGCTGCATCGTCTGCATTTCGGCCAGACAATCCGCGAGAGCGGTCCCACCTGGCACAACAAAAAGCAAGGCACCCCCACCATGGGCGGCCTTTGCTTCATTCTCGGCTCCACGGTGGCGCTGGGGCTGACAGCGGTTACGCTGCATGTCCATTCCCCCGAGCTGCTGCCCATGAACCAGATCTGTGCGCTGTTGCTGGTGCTGTTTCTGGCCATGGGTTCCGGACTGATCGGCTTTCTGGACGATTTCATCAAGGTAGTGCGTCACCGGAACCTGGGCCTGCTGGCCTGGCAGAAATTGATCATGCAGTTCCTGATCACTTTTGCATTCCTGTTTGGTCTGCACGCTCTGGGGCTGATGACGACCGTCATCACGCTGCCGTTGGTGGGCGCAGTGGACCTTGGGTGGGTGTATTACCCGCTGGCCTTCTTTGGCGTGATCTTTCTGGTCAACGCCGTCAACCTGACCGACGGCCTGGACGGCCTTTGCACCTCCGTTACCTTTGTCTCCATGCTGGGGTGCATTCTGGGCGGCAGTTTGCTGGGCTTTTATAATGTGTCGCTGTACGCCACCGCAATGGCGGGCGCCTGCGCCGGGTTCTTGGTCTGGAACTTCTACCCGGCCAAGGTGTTTATGGGCGACACCGGCAGTATGTTCCTGGGCGGCGTGGTCACCGGCCTGCCCTTTATTATGTGCCGTCCCGAATTGGTGCTGTTCTTTGGCATCGTGTTTATCTGGGATGCCTTGACCGTTGTCATTCAGCGCGTCTATTACAAGGTGACCCACGGCAAGCGCATCTTCCGTATGACCCCCATCCACCATGCGTTCGAAATGCGCGGCTGGAACGAGGTCAAGATCGACGCGTTCTTCGCCTTTATTGCGCTGATTGGCGCAGTGATGGGCGTTTTGTACATTTATCTCTATTGATCTTCGCGATCCCAGAATCCTGCGGCAGGGGAGGTGCCGTGCATTATGGATGTGAATTCCCGGCAAAGACCCTCGCAGTCCCACCTGAATCGCGGCGCGCATCCGCTGAGCCGGGGCCTGCTTTTCCGCAAGGAGGAGCGGGGCCCCGTTTCGTGGTATTTTGTGGCAACACTGCTTCTGGTGCTGGCCTATGGCCTGATCGTTATGTTTTCGGCCAGCTATCCCACCGGTTACTACCGCAAGGGCGATCTTTTTTACTACATTCTTCCCCAGCTCAAGGTGGCGGTATTCGGCGTCATTGTGATGTTCGGCATCTCCTTCATCAACTACCGCTGGCTGCGCAACTGGGTGTGGGCGTTGTATGCCGTTGTCATTGTACTTCTGGTCGCGGCGCTGCTTACCCCCATGAAGGAAGGCTTTGAGTTTCACCGCTGGATTTACGTTGGCGGAGCGTCCTTCCAACCGTCCGAGCTGGCCAAGTTCTGTACCATGCTTACCACCGCATACCTGATCGACCGGTATCGCAACAACAAAGGCCTGACGGCAGCGCTTCTGTCTTTCCTCAAGCCGCTTCGAAAGGAACCCGGTCTGCTCAACGCGCTGGGCCGCGTATTTGACCCGCTGCTGTACGGGGTAGTCATTCCGGCGCTGCCCATGATCCCCATGTTGGTTTTGATTTGGAAGGAACCGCACAAATCCTGCACCATTCTGCTTTGCGCGATTTTCTTCACCATGCTGCTCTGTGCCGGGCGCGGCCTGGGCTGGGCGGTGGGCGCCGGTTTTGCTGCCGGAGCTGGTTTTTTGATGCTGCTCGTCCGCAATCCCGACTACGCGCAGGAACGTTTGGCGGGCTGGAGCCTTTGGGCAAAGTTCACCGGGCAGGAGGTGGAGATCACTTCCCAGACGAAGCAAAGCCTGTATGCCATCGCGTCGGGAGGCATGTTCGGCGTGGGCATCGGCAACAGCCGCCAGAAACACCTTTGGCTGCCCGAGGCCAGTAATGACTTTGTGTTCGCCATCCTGTGTGAGGAGTTGGGTTTTGTGGGGGCGGCGCTGTGCATGATTCTGTTCGCGGTGCTCATCGTTCAGGGCATTGTCATTTCGCTCAATGCGCCTGACCTGTTCGGTACCATGTTGGGCATTGGCATTACCAGCCAAATTGCCTGGCAGGTGGCTTTCAATATTGCCGTTGTCACCAATACCATTCCGAATACCGGCATCAGCCTGCCGTTTTTCTCCTCCGGCGGTACCAGTCTGATGATTTTGCTGGCCGAGATGGGCGTAATGCTGTCCATATCCCGGGCAGGCAACGCAAAAATACAGGCGCAGCGTAAGGCCAAGCAGGAGGCGCTGGCCCA
>JBJEYG010000072.1:0-2228 GCA_051886555.1 Gemmiger sp. | reverse complement strand
GACCCCATCGAGTTGGAGCTGCGCGGCTATGAACTGACGCTGCGTCTGGACGACGCAAAGCGCATTGACATTGTGAGCGTACATGAGACCGACCGCGCCGCGCCGGAGGAGCGCCGCCACACGGTGGTTCCCCACCCCGGCCACGGCGAACTGAGCAGCGCGCCCAGCTGGCGCACCCAGAAAAGCGGTACGGTGATCCCCAAAGGTCAGCCGATCACCTTTGCGCTGGCGGGCAACCAGAACTGCGGCAAAACCACGCTGTTCAACCAGCTGACCGGTTCCAATCAGCATGTGGGCAACTTTCCCGGCGTCACGGTTGACCGCAAGGACGGCGTTATTCGCGGTCATGCGGAGGCCACCGTCACCGACCTGCCGGGCATTTATTCCCTCTCCCCCTATTCCAGCGAGGAGATCGTCACCCGTGATTTTCTGCTGAATGCCAAACCCACCGCCATTATCAATATCGTGGATGCCACCAACATCGAGCGCAACCTGTACCTGACCATGCAGCTGATGGAGCTGAACATTCCGATGGTGCTGGCGCTGAATATGATGGACGAGGTTCGCGCCAACGGCGGCACCATCATGGTCAACCGGCTGGAGGAACTGCTGGGCATCCCGGTGGTGCCCATTTCGGCGGCAAAAAACGAGGGCATCGACGAGCTGATCGAGCACGCAGTGCATGTGGCCCGTTATCATGAGACGCCCGGCCGCATCGATTTCTGTGACCCCGGTGACGAAAACGATCCCAACGACCCGCAGGGCGCCATCCACCGTTGTATCCATGCCATCGTGCATCTGATTGAGGATCACGCCAAGCGTGCCGGGCTGCCGGTGCGGTTTGCGGCCACCAAACTGGTGGAGGGCGACCGGCCGATCCTGGAAGCGCTGGATCTGGATGACAATGAAAAGGACATGCTGGAGCACACCATCACCGAGATGGAAACCAAAACCGGCACCGACCGCGAAGCCGCTTTGGCGGACATGCGCTTTACCTTTATAGAGCAGCTCTGCGAAAGCACTGTGGTCAAGCCGGGCGAAAGCAGGGAGCACAAGCGCAGCGTCGCCATCGACCGGATCCTGACCGGCAAATACACTGCCCTGCCCTGCTTTGTAGGCATTATGGCGCTGGTGTTCTGGCTGACTTTCGGCGTCATCGGCGCCTGGCTGTCCGACCTGCTGACGCTGGGTATCGACGCTGTCACGGCCCTGGCAGACAACGCTCTCACCGTCTACGGTATCAACCCGGTCGTGCACAGCCTGGTCATTGACGGTGTGTTTGCCGGTGTGGGCAGTGTGCTGAGCTTCCTGCCCATCATTGTTACGCTGTTTTTCTTCCTCTCCATTCTGGAAGATACCGGTTACATGGCCCGCGTTGCGTTCGTCATGGACAAGCCGCTGCGCCGCATCGGCCTGTCGGGGCGCAGTTTTGTGCCCATGCTCATCGGATTTGGCTGCTCGGTGCCTGCCATCATGGCCACCCGCACCCTCTCCAGCGACCGTGACCGCAAAATGACCATTCTGCTCACCCCCTTCATGAGCTGCTCGGCCAAGCTTCCCATTTACGCACTGTTCACGACCGCTTTCTTCCCGCGGCAGTACCGCGCGCTGGTCATGATCGCGCTGTATTTTCTTGGTATCCTGTGCGGCGTACTGTATGCCGTGATCCTCAAGCACACCCGCTACCGGGGTGAACCGGTACCGTTTGTGATGGAACTGCCCAACTACCGCCTGCCCAGCCCCAAGAGCGTGGGCCAGCTGATCTGGGAGAAAGCCCGCGATTTCGTGGAGCGTGCTTTCACCATTATTTTTGTGGCCACCGTCATCATCTGGTTCCTGCAAACCTTTGACACCCGTCTCAATGTGGTGGAATCCCCGGACGCCAGTCTGTTGGCTCTGCTGGGCAGCCTGATCGCCCCCGTCTTTGCCCCTCTGGGCTTCGGCGACTGGCGCACGTCCACCGCGCTCATCACCGGCTTTACCGCCAAAGAGAGCGTGGTTTCCACGCTGACAGTCCTGTTGGGCGGCAGCACACAGGCGCTGTCCACCATGTTTACGCCCTTCACCGCCTCCGTGTTCCTGGTTTTCACGCTGCTGTACACCCCCTGCGTGGCAGCCATTGCCGCAGCAAAACGGGAACTTGGCTCCGCCCGTGCGGCGGCCGGCGTGGCGGTGGCGCAGTGTGTCATCGCCTGGCTGGCGGCGTTCGTGTTCCGTATGGCAGGTCT
>JBJEYG010000071.1:0-2230 GCA_051886555.1 Gemmiger sp. | reverse complement strand
ATGTCTGCTGCGCGGTTATACCGAGGCGTTCATCGACGCGGGCTGCGTTGTCTCCACGCCCACCTGCGGTCCCTGCCTGGGCGGCTACATGGGAATTCTGGCTGAGGGCGAGCGTTGCGTTTCCACCACCAACCGCAATTTTGTTGGCCGCATGGGCCACATCACCAGCGAGATCTATCTTGCCAGCCCTGCCACCGCCGCTGCCAGCGCGCTGACCGGCGTCATCACCGATCCGAGGGAGGTTTAACACATGAACGCAAAAGGTACTGTTTTTAAATATGGCGACAACATTGACACCGACGTGATCATTCCCGCCCGCCACCTGAACACCCAGGACGCCAAAGAGCTGGCCAGCCACTGCATGGAGGACATCGACAAAACATTCATTCAGCGTGTAAAGCCCGGCGACATTATGGTAGGCGGCGAGAATTTCGGCTGCGGCTCTTCCCGTGAGCATGCGCCGTTGGCCATCAAGACAGCCGGCATTGCCTGCGTCATCGCCAAGAGCTATGCCCGCATTTTTTACCGCAATTCCATCAACATCGGTCTGCCCATTCTGGAGTGCACCGCCGCCAGCGAGGAGATCAAGGAGGGCGATGTGGTCAGCGTGAATTTTGACACTGGCGTCATCACCGATGAAACCACCGGCAAAACCTATCAGGCCGAGCCGTTCCCTGATTTTATCCAGAAAATTATCACTGCTGGCGGCCTGATGGCCAGCATTCGGGAGGGGCAGTGACCATGGAAAAAAATATTGCGCTGATTTACGGCGACTGTTCCAGCCCTGAAATCGTGACCCAGGCCGTTCGTGTACTGGACAAAATCGCTGAGAAGCACGGCCATACTTTCCGCTACACCCGTGCGTACATGGGTGGCGAGGCCATTGACAAATTCGGCGATCCCCTGCCCCGGAGTGAGCTGGACAAATGTCTGGCTGCCGATAGTGTGTTGCTGGGCGCGGTAGGCGGCCCCAAATGGGAAGGCATGCCCGGTGACAAGCGTCCCGAAAAGGGATTGCTGCGCCTGCGCGCCGGCATGGGACTGTACTCCAACAACCGCCCCGCAAAGATCTGGCCTCAGCTGGCGGATGCTTCGCCGCTGAAACCGTCCATTGTGGCGCAGGGCATCGACTTTATTGTGGTGCGCGAACTGATCGGCGGTGTATACTTCGGTGAGCACAAAACCATTGAAGAAAACGGCGAGAAAAAAGCCATCGACGTAATGCCTTACTCGGAGCATGAGATCGAACGCATCGGGCGTATTGGGTTTGAGACGGCCATGAAGCGCCGTAAAAAACTGACCTGTGTGGACAAGGCCAACGTGCTGGACACCAGCCGGCTGTGGCGCAGCGTAATGCACCGCCTGCAGGGTGAATATCCCGAAGTGGAATATAATGAGATGTTTGTGGACAACTGCGCCATGCAGATCTGCAAAAATCCTGCCCAGTTCGACGTGATTGTCACCGAAAACATGTTCGGCGACATATTGTCCGACGAAGCCAGTGAGATCACCGGCAGCATCGGTATGGTGCCTTCCTCCAGTCTGGGTGCCGGCACCAACGGTCTGTATGAGCCGATCCACGGCTCGGCACCGGACATTGCCGGTCAGGACATCGTCAACCCCATCGCCTGCATTCTGTCTGCCGGGATGATGCTGCGCTACAGCTTCGGTATGACAAAGGAAGCAGACGAGATTGAACAGGCGGTCAACGCGGTGCTGGACGCCGGTTACCGTACCGCAGACATGATGCAGCCCGGCTGTGCCCAGATCGGCTGCACCCGCATGGGCGACGAAATCATCGCCCGCATCTGATTTGCCAAAGGGTCGTTGCTGTGTGCGAAGCGTGCGACCTGTTGGATAGAGGAAAGAGGATTGTTTCCGGCAAACAGCCCGTCCGACTTTGAAAGCTCAAAGCCGGACGGGCTGTTCGATTTTTATCTCAGGCGCTCTGGCGTTCCAGACGGTTCATCCATTTTCTGCGCCGGAAAATCCAGAACGACAACATCAGACGCACACCTTCCTCCATCGACAAAAGGAAATATACCTGTGGGATCGGCAGATGCCACCAGAATGCCGCTGCCAGCCCCAGCGGTACACCAATCCCCCAGGTACCAATCAGATCGACCCACATGACAGCAGCCGTTCTGCCGCCGCTGCGCAGGATACCTCCGCCCAAAATCATGTTCAGTACCTTGATGGGCGCGACCAGTGCGTAAGCAAGCAAAATCTG
>JBJEYG010000070.1:0-2260 GCA_051886555.1 Gemmiger sp. | reverse complement strand
CACGCTGTTGGCGTAGTTGATCATATCGGGGGTATAGCCGCCGGCGGGGCGCATGTTGACCTCCAAAGCCATGTAATCGCCCTTTTTGCCAAGGCCTTTTTTGTCCTCGTTGAGTTGGAAGAACTCGCAATGGAAGAAACGGCTCTTGGCGCCGAATGCTTTGATGGTGCGGAAACCCACATCTTTCAACGCTTCAGGCACCGATTTCTGGGTCCAGTAGACCAGATCGCCGTTGTCATTCACAATATCCATAATGGGCACAGGGAAGTAGTTGCTGGTGCAGAACAGCGGTACGCAGTTGCTGTCGCACACGCCGTCAAAGCTGACGATGGTGCCGTTGATGAACTCTTCCATGATGTAAGGCGTTTCGGGCAATTCATCAAAGAATGCGGCCAGTTCCTTGTCGTTGTGCAGCTTATAGGTTGCCTCGGCACCACAACCCTTGTCCGGCTTGGCGATGATGGGATATCCTACCTCGGCGACAAATTTGCGCGCAGCGGGCAGGTTGGAAGCCATATGGAAACGAGCTACCGGAACGCCGGCTTTGCGGTAGCTTTCTTTCATCCGGCTTTTGCTCTGGATATTATCAATGAAGTCCGCTTTGGCGCCGGTGTTGACGTTAAAGTCAGTGCGCAGGCGGGCGTCCATGCTCAGCCAGTATTCATTGTTGCTTTCCAGCCAGTCAATCTTACCGTACTTGAAGGTAAAATATCCTACCGCGCGCAGCATTTCGTCATAATTCCCCAGGTCATTGACGCGATAATACTCGGTCAGACAGTTTTTCAGTTCGGGACACAATCCGTCGTAGGAAGAATCTCCAATGCCCAGCACATTTACGCCGTTGCGCTTGAGACGGTCACAGAAATTCCAGTAGGTCTTGGGAAATTGCGGGGAAATAAATACAAAGTTCATGATTCAACATCCTCTCTTTCACTCTTGACGCACTGCTTACACGAACTGATTCCGGCCGGAGTCGTATTCGTAGCCGATCCCGGCCAGAGTAGCGCACAATTCCTGGCAGGATACAGCTTCCGTTTCACAGAACGCGGCGAGATCGGCGTCACGATCCCGCAGTTTGGTGTTGACATAACTCAACAGAATTACAGGGTCTTTGGGCAGCATATAGGAATCCTCCCATAAAATACAGAAAAAGCCGGCCACTCCAGTGACCGGCAATTTTTCCATCCAATCAGACAGCGCGGGTGACTTTACCCGAACGCAGGCAGCGGGTGCAGGCGTAGATATACTTCGGGGAACCGTCCACGACAGCTTTAACGCGCTTCACGTTGGGATTCCAGGTACGGTTGCTCCGACGATGAGAGTGAGAAACCTGAATACCGAACGAGACACCTTTGCCACAGCATGCACATTTGGCCATTTTGCTTGCACCTCCTTTAAGTAGCTGTACTATCATATCAAACTCGGCAGAAAAATGCAAGAGGGTTGCGCAGTTTTTTTCGATAAAAATGCGGATTCCCTTCATTACACTGGTTTTTCAATGGATTTGCACGCAACAAGACGCAAACGAACTTCGTACTTGTGCGCGGAAGCAAAATCCGCTATAATAATCAGAAAGTTTAAATGGGGTGATATTGCTTTGAACGGCCTGTTGGGAATAGATACGTTGCTTCGCTATCTGCTGCGTGCAGCGGTCATGCTTATCACGATTCCATTTCACGAATCGGCACATGCGCTGGTAAGCTGGAAGCTGGGCGATCCGACGGCCAAGAACGCCGGGCGGCTTTCCATGAATCCGGCACGGCATTTTGATCCGCTGGGCGCACTGTGTATGGTCATCGGCGGCGTGGGCTGGGCAAAGCCTGTGGGCATCAATCCGCGTAATTTCAAAAATCCCAAGCACGGTATGGCGATTTCCGCCGCCGCCGGCCCAATTTCCAATTTGCTGCTGGCATATGTGTGCACTGTGCTTTATAAAACGCTGGTCTATGCGACGTGGGGACGTTTGCCTGAATTGCTGGCGGCTTTTTTGTGGTACATGATCTCGATGAACATCAGCCTTGCGGTGTTTAACCTGATCCCTGTTCCGCCATTTGACGGCAGCCGCATTGTGCTGTTGTTCCTGCCGGAAAAATACTATTTCCGCATTATGCGCTATGAGCGGTATATTATGGCCGCAGTGCTGGCGCTGGTACTGTTTGGCGCGCTGGACCGCCCGTTGAGTTTCCTGGTGAATTTGGTCTGGGGGGCGATGAACGGGCTGACCGGATTTGTGGAACTGGCGTTTGGATTTTGATAAATG
>JBJEYG010000069.1:0-10076 GCA_051886555.1 Gemmiger sp. | reverse complement strand
AATACAGGGATTCAAGTCCTTCCCGGACCGGACCAAAATCACCATCGGGCCGGGCATTACCGGCGTGGTGGGACCCAACGGCTCCGGCAAAAGCAACATCTCGGATTCCATCCGCTGGGTGCTGGGCGAGACCAGCTCCAAGCAGCTGCGCGGTGCGGGCAAAATGGAGGACGTCATCTTCGGCGGCACCCAGACCCGTTCGCCCATGGGCTATGCCGCCGTCACGCTGACCATCGACAACGCCGACCACCGGCTGGACATGGACGCCGACGAGGTGTCCATCGGCCGCCGGTACTACCGCAGCGGCGACAGCGAATACACCATCAACGGCAACAACGTCCGCCTGAAGGACGTGTACGAGCTGCTGCTGGACACCGGCCTTGGCCGCGACGGCTACTCCATCATCGGGCAGGGACGCATTGCCGAGATCGTCGGCGCGAAATCCGCCGAGCGGCGCGAAATTTTTGAGGAAGCCTCCGGCATTTCCAAATTCCGCTACCGCAAAAACGAGGCCGAGCGCCGTCTGGCCGCCGCCGAGGGCAACCTGGAACGCCTGCGGGACATTCTGGGCGAACTGGAAAGCCGGGTTGGCCCGCTGGAACGGGAGAGCAAAAAGGCTCAGCAGTTCCTGGAACTGTCGGGCACGCGCAAAGGCCTGGAAGTGACGCTGTGGGTGGACGCCATCGACCGCGCCAAAAACACCGTGCGCGACCAGCAGCGCAAATACGAAGCCGCCGAGAGCGACTACGACCGCCTGAACGCCCAGCTGGAACAGTCGGACGCCGCCGCCGCCCAGGCGCGCGAAACGGTGGCCCGCCTGGCCGTGCAGGTGGAGGACTGCAACGCCCGCATCCGCGCCGTCACCGAGCGGCAGGCCGGGGCGGACAGCGAGATCGCCGTGCTGAAAAACGACATCCGCCATGCCGGGGAGCAGATCGACCAGGCCCGGGCGGAGTTGGAGCGCAGCGGCGAGGGCCGGCGCAGCATTGAGGCGGAGGAGCAGGCCCACCGGGACGCCATCGACGCCATCGGGCAGGCCATCCAGGCGCTGGATGTGCAGATCGACGCCGTGCGCGAACAGCTGGCCGGGCTGGAACGCCAGGCCCTGGCCAGCGGCGAACGGCGGGAGGTGCTTGCCGCGCAGGCGGCGCGCCTGACCGATACGCTGACCGCCGCCCGCGTGCGCGCCGCCGAAGCCCACACCGCCGCCGACGCGGCCGCCAACCAGCTGCAGGCTGCCCGCACCCAGGCCCGGGCCGGGGCGGACAGCATCCGGAAACTGACCGCCGACAAGGCCGAAGCCGCCGCCCGCATCCGGCAGGCGCAGGAGGCCGTCACCCGCATCGACAACATCAAGGCCGGGCTGACCCTCAAGCTGGAAAGCCGCCGCCGCCAGCAAAACGAGGCCGCCGAGGCGTTCCGCGCCGCCGAGCGGGAGCAGAACGCCGCCCAGCAGCGGGTGCGCATTCTGGAGGATCTGGAGCGCAACATGGACGGCTACCAGCAGAGCGTCAAGTCGGTGATGAAAGCCGCCGCCGGCCGCCGCCTGCGGGGCGTCATCGGCCCGGTGGCGGGCATTTTGCAGGTAAAAAAGGGTTACGAGACCGCCATCGAGACGGCGCTGGGCTTTGCGCTGCAAAATATCGTGGTGGAAAACGAAGCCGCCGCCCGCAGCGCCATCGCCTTTCTGAAAGAAAGCCGGGGCGGCCGCGCCACCTTCCTTCCGCTGGATACCGTGCAGGGCAGCCGGTTCAACGGCGCGCTCACCGGCACCGCCGAGGTGGCGGCCGATCTGGTGGAATACGACAAAAAATATCAGAACATCGTCAATAACCTGCTGGGCCGCATCATCGTGGTGGAGGATCTGGCCGAGGCCAGCGCCGTGGCGCGCAATCTCGGCTACCGCAACCGGGTGGTCACGCTGGACGGGCAGGTCATCAACGCGGGCGGCAGCTTTACCGGCGGTTCCACCGCCCGCAGCGTGGGCGTGTTCAGCCGTAAGCAGGAGCTGGACGAGCTGAAAGCCAGGCTGCAAAGGCTGGATGCCCGCCGCGCCGCCGCCGAGAAGGAGGCGCAGGCCCGCAAGGCCGAGGCGGAAAATCTGGAAGCCCAGCTGGCCGGCGCCCAGAGCGAGGGCATGACCGCCGAGGGCGAGCGCCTGCGGGCAAGCCTGGAGGCGGAGCGCATCGACGCGGCGCTGGCCGAAGCGGACGCCGCCGCCAAAACGCTGGAGCAGCGCTCGGCCGAATTGCAGGCGCAGATCACCGCCGGCAAAGCGGAGGCGGACGCCGCCGACGCCGAAGCCGCCGACGCCCAGGCCGGGCTGGACGCGCTGACCGCCGAACAGCAGACGCTGGGCGAGGCCACCGGCGCCGCCGCAAAGCAGCGCGAAGCGCTGACCGCCGAACTTTCGGAAAAGCAGATGCGCCGCCTGGCCGACGAGAAGGACGCCGGGCTGCACCGCGCCGCGCTGGAAACGCTGGCCAGCCGCACCGGCGAGGCCGAAGCCCGCGCCGGGAGCCTGCGGGCCGGCATTGCCGCCGCCGAGGCGAAGATCGCCGAAAACCGGCTGCGCATTGCCGAAATTCAAAGGACCAGCGCCGGCGCCGCCGCCGAGATCGCCGCCATCGAGCAGGAGATCCGGGACGCCGGGCGCATGCGCATGGAGCAGGAGGCCGCCATCGCCCGCCTGAGCCAGCAGGACCGCGCCCTGACCGACGAGCGCGAAAAGATGAGCGGCGAGATGGCCCGCCTGGCCGAGCGCAAAACCGCCGCCGAGAGCGAACTGAACGACACCGCCGCCAAGCTGTGGGAGGAATACCAGCTCACCGAGGGCGAGGCCGCCGCGCTGTGCGTGCCTTTTGACAACGTCACCGACCTGCGCCGCCGCGTGGCCGAGGTGCGCGGCAGGATCCGCGCGCTGGGCAACGTGAACGTGGGCGCCATCGACGAATACAAAGAGGTGAAAAAGCGGTACGACTTTTTGCGGGCGCAGGTCACCGACGTGGAGAAATCCAGGGCGGAGCTGAACCGCATGATCGCCGAACTGTGCGCTGAGATGAAGGAGCTGTTTTCCGCCAGCTTCAAAAAGATCAACGCCAATTTCGGCCAGATCTTCCGCGAGCTGTTCGGCGGCGGCCATGCCCGGCTGTATCTGTCGGACGAGGAGAACGTGCTGGACAGCGGCATCGAGATCGAGGTGTCGCCCCCCGGCAAGGTCATCAAAAATCTGGCGTCGCTGTCCGGCGGCGAGCAGGCGCTGGTGGCCATCTCCATCTACTTTGCCATTCTCAACGTCAATCCGGCGCCCTTCTGCATTCTGGACGAGATCGAGGCCGCGCTGGACGACGTCAACGTGACCCGCTACGCGCAGTATCTGCGCCGCATGACCGACAATACCCAGTTTATCGTCATCACCCACCGCCGCGGCACCATGGAAGCCGCCGACGTGCTGTACGGCGTCACCATGCAGGAGGACGGCGTTTCCAAAATCCTCAGGCTGGATCTGGACAACGTCAACGCCGAGCTAGTCAGCTGACGCGGCGCGGAACCTGACAACGCGATTCCGAGGAGGTACCCCTATGGGCTTTTTCAATTTTGGCAGCAAAAAAAAGATCAACGAAGGGCTGGAAAAGACCCGCACCGGATTTTTCCAGAATATCGTCAACACGCTCACCGGCTCGCAGATCGACGACGACCTGTACGATGAGCTGGAGGAACAGCTGATCCTGGCCGACGTGGGGCCGGACTGCGCCATCCGCCTGGTGGACCGGCTGCGGGACAAGGTGCAGGAGGATCACCTGAAAACCGGCGAGGAGGCGCTGAAGGCGCTGCGCGAGATCGTGCGCCTGGAAATGAACCCCGAGCGGGACATGGACCTGTCCGGAAAGCCGGCGGTGATCCTGGTGATCGGCGTCAACGGCGTGGGCAAGACCACCACCATCGCCAAGCTGGCCTACCTGTACAAGGACCTGGGCAAAAAGGTGATGCTGGCCGCGGGCGATACCTTCCGCGCCGCCGCCGGCGAGCAGCTGGACATCTGGGCCGGGCGCGCCGGCGTGCCCATCGTCAAGGCAGGGGAGGGCGCCGACCCCGCCGCGGTTATTTTTGACGCGGTCAAGTCGGCCAACGCCCGCGGCTACGACATGGTCATTGCCGACACCGCCGGCCGCCTGCACAACAAAAAGGGCCTGATGGAGGAGCTTTCCAAAATCGCCCGCAGCGTCAGAAAGGCCAGCCCCGAGGCCAGCCTGGAGGTGCTGCTGGTGCTGGACGCCATCACCGGCCAGAACGCCATCAGCCAGGCGCAGGAGTTCTGCCGCGCGGCGGGCGCCACCGGCATCGTGCTCACCAAGCTGGACGGCACCCCCAAGGGCGGCTGCGTCATCAGCGTCAAGCAGAAGCTGGGCCTGCCCATCCGGTTCGTGGGCGTGGGCGAGAAGATCGACGACCTTTTGTTCTTCTCCGCCACCGATTTTGCCGAGGCGCTGCTGCCGGAAGTGCCCCGCCGCAGGGAGGACGAGCAATGATCATCTGTGCAGCCACCAACAACGCGGGCAAGCTCCGGGAGCTGCGCCGTATTCTGGAAGCAATGGGACATGAGGTCAAAAGCCTGCGGGAGCTGGGCGTGACGCTGGACCCCGACGAGACGGGCGAGACCTTTGCCGACAACGCCCGCCTGAAGGCGCAGGCATTCTGCGCCGCCACCGGCCTGCCCACCGTGGCGGACGATTCCGGCCTGTGCGTGGACGCGCTGGGCGGCGCGCCCGGCGTGTACAGCGCCCGCTACTGCGGCCGCCACGGCGACGACGCGGCCAACAACCGCAAGCTCAGCGAAGCGCTGCGCGGCGTGCCCGCGGGCAGCCGCGGGGCAAAGTTCGTGTCGGCGGTCTGTCTGGTTTTCCCCGACGGGCGCAGCTTCCTGTTCGAGGGCGAGTGCCCGGGGCGCATCGGCTTTGAACCGGCGGGCGAAAACGGCTTCGGCTACGACCCGCTGTTCCTCCCCGACCGGGTGGGCCTGCCCGGCGGCGGCACCGCCGAAAATACCGCCGGCCGCACCTACGCCCAGCTGACCGACGCCGAGAAGGACGCCATCAGCCACCGCGGCCGCGCCATGGAAAAAATGGCCGCCGGCCTGGCGGGCGTGCTGTGACGCCGCCTTCCAACATTTACCGCTTTGCAACAAAACTGTAATAACTCTGTGGTTTACTATCAACGGACAAAGGAGAACACATTATGATTACCAGCAAGCAACGCGCCGCGCTGCGCAGTGCCGCCAACACCATCGACCCGGTGTACCAGATCGGCAAGGGCGAGATCGATGACAATGTCATTCGCGGTGTGGCCGACTGCCTGGCCGCGCGGGAACTCATCAAGGTCAAAGTGCTGGAAAACAGCGCCTACTCCGCCCGCGAAGCCGCCGAGCTGCTCAGCCAGGCCACCGGCGCCGAGTGCGTGCAGGTCATTGGGCGCAAGTTCGTGCTGTTTCTGAAAAAGGACAAGGACTCCGCCTTTGAGGGGCTGCTGGGCAAATGAGCCGGCTGCTGCTGTTCGGGGGCACCTTCGACCCGCCCCATAACGGCCACCTGAACAACCTGCGCGCCGCGGCGAAGGCCGTGCACCCCGACCGGGTGATCGTGATGCCCGCCTGCACGCCGCCCCACAAGGCGGCCAGCGCCACGCCCGCCGCCCTGCGGCTGGAAATGTGCCGCTGCTTTGCCCACGCGCTGCCCGGCACCCCCGTGGAGGTCAGCGACTGGGAGATCGCCCGCGGAGGGCGCAGCTATACGGTGAATACGCTCACCATGCTGCACGAACGTTACCCCGATGCCCACCTGTACCTGACCGTCGGCAGCGACATGCTGCGCACCTTTACCCAATGGCGGGAATGGCAGCGCATCCTGCGCCTGGCCACGCTGGTGGTGCAAAGCCGCGAACCCGGCGACGCTGCCGCCCTGCGCGACGCCGCCCGTACCCTGCGCGATGCGGGCGGCCATGTGGTGTTTGCCGGCGCCGCGCCGGTGCCCTGCGCCAGCAGCGACATCCGCAGCGGCGTCTACACCCGCGGGGCGCTGCAGGCGCTGCTGCCGCCGGAGGTGCTGGCCGACATCGAAAAATACAATTTGTATTCTATTACCTGAATATTACAAAATGACAGGTCTATAAAAATACAAACCGTATTCTGCTGGAACAATAAAACAAAATGGATAAACAGTTGCCCCATCATACCGCAAAAAAGCGCGCCGGGCCGAAAGAAAGGGATGCCGCCATGAACTACGAGGAAGCAAAAAAAATGGTGAAAAAGCGCCTGAGCGCCAAGCGCTGGCAGCACACGCTGAATGTGAAAAAAATGGCCGTGAAGCTGGCGAAGCGCTACGGCGCCGATGAAGAAAAGGCCGCGATGGCGGCGATCCTGCACGACAGCGCGAAGGAAATGCCAAAGGACGAATTGTTGCAGATTTTTAAGGACAATGCTATAATAGCAGAAAATGCCGGGATGCGCCCTGCGCCGGTGTGGCACGGTGTGGCCGCCGCCATTCTGTGCGAGACCCGGTGGGGCATCACCGACCCGGAGATCCTATCCGCCATCCGGTGCCATACCACCGGAAAACCCGGCATGTCAAAACTTGATAAGATCCTCTATCTGGCCGATATGACCAGCGCCGACCGGGCGTATCCCGGCGTGGACGAGCTGCGGGAACTGGAATTCCAGGACCTGGACACCGCCATGTGCAGCGCGCTGGAACGGACGATGGAGTTTGTAAAAGAAGGCGGCAAACAGGCTGACCCCATGTCGGCGGCGGCCCTTGCCGACCTGCGCGCCAGGATGTGCGCCAAAACGCTAAGCGAGCAGGAGGGAATCCAATGAGCGAGCCACGCAAACTGAACGTACGCAGCGCCCGGTCGGGCGTATCGGGAACCACGGCCCAAACCGCCCCCGCGGCCGGCCAGACGCAGGCCCGCCCGGCCACGCGGCAGATCAACACCCAGTCCGGCCGGCGGCTGAACACCGGCTCCGCCCAGCAGAGCGCCGCGCCCAAAACCTCCCGCCAGGCGGCGCAGCGGGTATCCGCGCCCGGCGCCGTGGCAGGCGAGGACGCCGCCCGCGCCGCCGCCCGCCAGCGGCTGGAACAGCAGCGCAGCGTGTCCTACCAGGGGTACGAGCAGCAGGCCGCCGCCCGCCGCACCGAAACGCAGGAGCTGGATCTGAATGCGGTGCGCAGTTCCCGCAAAGTATATGATGTGAACGACGATGCCGAGTTTGAGGCATACCAGCGGCAGCGGGCCGCCCGCCGCAGCACCGCCCAGGCGGCTGCGGATGCGCTTTCCCTCAACGTGCAGCCCGAGCAGGGGCGCCGGGCCCCCGCACAGGCCGCCGGCCGGCAGAGCAGCGCCCCGCGCGGCAGCGGTGCGAAACACGGCGCGCCCGACGGCGGAAAATCCGGCGGTTCCGGTTCGGGCGGCGGCGCCAAACCGCCCCGCGGCGGCAAGGGCAGCACAGGCGGCGGCAAGGGGAAAAAGGGCAAAAAGAAGAAAAAGGCCAAATGGTGGCAGGTGCTGCTGTGCACGCTGCTGGTGCTGGCCCTCATCTTCGGCGGCACCTATGCCCTTATCATGAACGCCCTGCGCCCCGCCACCGGCGGCAACCTGACCCTCAACCAGCTCATCAACACCCCCAAGGAGTACGCCGGCAAGGAGTTCAACGTGCTGCTGGTGGGCGTCGACCGTTCCAGCGAGACGGCGGGCAGCGAGAGGGAGGTCAACGACGGCATGACCGACATGATCATGTGGCTGCACTTCAACAACGAGACCGGCGAGCTGAAAATGCTTCAGATCCCCCGCAACATCTTCGTCACCACCGACGCCAGCTTCTCCGGCAACTACCAGATCAACGCCATCGCCAAGACCCAGGGTGCCAGCGGCTACAACGACATCGGCGCTCTGTGCGAGTATGTGGCCAACGCCTTCCAGGTATCCATCGACGGTTATGTGTCCATCCGGCTGGAAAAACTCACCGAGCTGGTGGACATCATCGGCGGCGTGCAGATGTACGTCCCGCAGGTGATGGACTACGGCGGCAGCCACCTGGACCCCGGTTATCAGACGCTCAACGGCGCAGCCTGTGAGTTCTTCCTGCGCACCCGGCACATTTACGCCGACTCCGACCTGGGCCGCCTCAACATGCAGCGCTACTTCTACGCCGCCATGTTCGCCAAGCTGCGCTCCATGTCCATCTGGGACATCGCCAAAAACCTGCCCTTCTACCTGAGCATGGTGGAGACGGACATGAACATCAGCGACCTGATCAGCGTGGCGCTGAGCCTCAAGAACGTGGACAGCAGCAAGATCATGCTGGCCCAGGTGCCCGTCTATATGGGCGGTCTGACCTACCCCGAGGGCGGCAACAGCGTGGTGGTGGTGGCCCGGCAGCAAACCGCTGACCTGCTCAACACCTATTACCGCGAGAATACCGGCCCGGTGGACGCCTCCCAGCTCAACGTGCGCGACGACGTGCACAACCTGAGCGGCCTGACCGCCTCCGACCCTAAAGTACAGTTTATGGGCACGCTGAACGCCGAGATCGCCGACGCCCAGGCCAACAACAACATTGACGGCTCGGCAACCACCGACGTGTATGACGTGGCCGAATCCGAACCGGAAACCGAAAGCGGCGCCGAGTCGCCCGCAGCCTGACCACAACAGAAGGAGAGCTTATGGAAAGCAAGGAACTTGCCATTCAGCTGGCCCGCGCACTGGATGCGAAGAAGGGCCGCGACGTCAAAATCATCCGCGTGTATGACCTGACCACCGTCACCGATTACTTTGTGATCGCCACCGGCACCTCCACCACCCACGTCGCCGCCCTGGCCGACGAGGCGGATTTCCGTCTGGGCCAGCAGGGCGTCAACGCGCTGCGCACCGAGGGCCACGACGGCAAACGCTGGATCCTGCTGGATTACGGCAGCGTCATCGTGCATGTGTTTACCCAGGAAGCCCACGACTACTACGACCTGGAACATCTGTGGGCGGACGGCGAGGTACTGCCCGCCGCCGAGTGGATGGCGCCCGCACCGGAACAGCCGGAGGAAGGGTGATCCCGCGCAATATCGTTAATTCAGCGGCACCGCCGCTTAGTTGGGGAGAGATCGTATCGTGAACAATGAAAAATATGACTTCAAAAAAGTAGAGGCCAAATGGCAGAAGGTGTGGAAGGACGAGCACACCTTCCACGCCGAAATCGACCATTCCAAGCCGAAATTCTACGGCCTGGTGGAGTTTCCCTACCCGTCCGCCGCGGGCCTGCATGTGGGCCACCCCCGCAGCTACACCGCGCTGGACATCGTCTGCCGCAAAAAGCGCCAGTGCGGCTACAATGTGCTGTACCCCATGGGTTGGGACGCCTTCGGCCTGCCCACCGAGAACTACGCGCTGAAAAACCACATCAACCCCGAGATCGTCACCGCCAACAACGTGGCCCGCTTCAAGGGCCAGCTGCAGGCGCTGGGCCTTTCCTTCGACTGGGATCGCGAAGTCAACACCACCGATCCCGATTACTACAAATGGACCCAGTGGATCTTTTTGCAGCTGTACAAAAAGGGCCTGGCCTATAAGAAGGAGACGACCGTCAACTACTGCACCGGCTGCAAGGTGGTGCTGGCCAACGAGGAGGTCGTCAACGGCGTGTGCGAGCGCTGCGGCAGCCCTGTGGTGCACAAGGTCAAGAGCCAGTGGATGCTGAAAATCACCGCCTACGCCGACCGCCTCATCGACGATCTGGACGGGCTGGATTTCATCGAGCGCGTTTCCACCCAGCAGAAAAACTGGATCGGCCGCTCCTACGGCGCCGAGATCAACTTTGAGACCACCTCCGGCGACACGCTGACGGTGTACACCACCCGCGCCGACACGCTGTTCGGCTGCACCTACATGGTCGTTTCCCCCGAGCACGCCTACATCAAAAAGTGGGTGGACGCGGGCCTTGTGAAGAATGTGGACGAGGTGGCCGCCTATCAGGCGGAGGCCGCCCGCAAATCCGACTTTGAGCGTACCGAGCTGAACAAGGAAAAGACAGATCG
>JBJEYG010000068.1:0-10124 GCA_051886555.1 Gemmiger sp. | reverse complement strand
CACCGTCGCTACCGGCCGTGTTGAGCGTGGTACCGCTCACGTCGGCGATCAGATGGAGATCGTTGGTCTGAAGGAAGAGAAGCTGACCACCACCATTACCGGCCTCGAAATGTTCCGCAAGAGCCTGGAGTATGCTCAGGCCGGCGACAACATCGGCGCACTGCTGCGTGGTATCGACCGTGACCAGATCGAGCGTGGCCAGGTCATCGCTGTGCCCGGCTCCGTTCATCCCCACACTGTCTTCGACGGCCACGTTTACGTGCTGAAGAAGGAAGAGGGCGGCCGTCACACCCCGTTCTTCAACAACTATCGTCCTCAGTTCTACTTCCGTACTACCGACGTTACCGGCATCATCACTCTGCCCGAGGGCACCGAGATGTGCATGCCCGGCGACAACGTCGATATGCACGTTGAGCTGATCACCCCCGTTGCCATGGAAGAGGGCATGCGCTTCGCTATCCGCGAGGGCGGCCACACCGTCGGCTCCGGCGTTGTTTCCAAGATCGAGAAGTAAGTTTCGGTCAGAAATGACTTTTCAAGGCACCCGTCTGGAAAGGCGGGTGCCTTTTTCGGTCTGCCCGGAATATCGCCAAGAATGGCGATGTCTATTGCTGTTTGACCGTAAATATGCTATAATACAGCGCAGTATAAAGGAGTTTTCGGAAAAAAGGGGAGGAGCCATTTCATGCAGCAGGAAACGGTCATCGTTTTGGACTTTGGCGGCCAGTACAATCAGCTGATCGCCCGCCGTGTCCGTGAATGTAATGTGTATTGCGAGATCTACTCTTACCGCACGCCGCTGGAGCAGATCAGGGCCAAAAATCCCAAGGGGATTATCTTTACCGGCGGGCCGAACAGCGCCTATCTTCCGGAGTCGCCCACCATTGACCCGGAGATTTATTCCTGGGGTGTGCCCATTCTCGGGATTTGCTACGGCAGCCAACTCATGATGCATATGTTGGGCGGTACGGTTTGCAAAGCGCCTGAACGGGAATACGGCAAAACGCTGGTCGATCTGGATACCTCCAGCCCGATGTTCAGCGGCCTGCCCGACCAGAACGTGTGCTGGATGAGCCACAACGACTATATTCAGCAGGCTGCGCCCGGTTTTGCGGTTGTGGCCCATACTCCCAACTGCCCGGTGGCTGCGGCGCAGGATGTCGGCCGTGGGCTGTATTGTGTGCAGTTCCATCCGGAAGTTCTGCATACCGAACACGGCACCCGGATCCTCCACAATTTTGTGTATAACGTCTGCGGCTGCACGGGCACCTGGAAGATGGATTCCTTTGTGGAAAACACCGTACAGGCGCTGCGCGAGAAAATCGGCGACGGCAAGGTGTTGTGCGCTCTGTCCGGCGGCGTGGATTCCAGCGTCTGCGCTGCTATGCTGGCAAAAGCCATCGGCAAGCAGCTGACCTGCGTGTTTGTGGATCACGGTCTGCTCCGCAAAAACGAGCGGGAACAGGTGTGCGAAGTCTTTGGCGAGGGCGGCCAGTTTGATATCAATTTTGTGTGCGTGGACGCCCGCGACCGCTTCTATGCCAAGCTGGCCGGCAAGTCTGAGCCGGAGGCCAAGCGCAAGATCATCGGCGAGGAGTTCATCCGGGTGTTCGAGGAAGAAGCCAAAAAGATCGGCGCGGTGGACTATCTGGCGCAGGGCACCATCTACCCCGATGTGGTGGAGAGCGGCCTGGGCGGTGAGTCCGCCACCATCAAGAGCCACCACAATGTGGGCGGTTTGCCGGACTATGTGGATTTCAAGGAAATCGTGGAGCCGCTGCGCGACCTGTTCAAGGACGAAGTGCGCCAGGCCGGCCGCGAACTGGGTTTACCGGAATACCTGGTGGCTCGTCAGCCGTTCCCCGGCCCGGGTCTGGCCATCCGTATCATCGGCGAGGTAACAGCGGAGAAGGTTGCGATTGTGCAGGATGCCGACGCCATCTGGCGCGAGGAGGTGGACAAGCTGCCCATGGAGCAGCGTCCCAGCCAGTATTTTGCCGCGCTGACCAACATGCGCAGCGTGGGGGTCATGGGGGACGAGCGTACCTATGACTACGCCATTGCACTGCGCGCAGTTACCACCACGGACTTTATGACGGCAGAAGTAACGCCGCTGCCGCAGTCCACCATTATGGATGCCGCCAACCGTATTGTGAATGAGGTAAAGAACATCAACCGTGTGATGTTTGACTACACCACCAAGCCGCCGGCCACCATTGAATTCGAATAAACCCGGAACTTTGCGATCCCCTGCACATTGGTGCGGGGGATTTTTCTGTTTGCCGGCGGGCGGGGAGAAGAAAGAGACTGGGCTGACAAAAAATTGGCAAATTTCGTGAAAATCTCTTGTACATTAGTGGCAATTTTTGTATAATAAAGACAACAGGCCGCTGGGAGCGGCCCCCAGAGAGATTATCGTTGCAAAGGAGAAAAACTATGGCAAACCGTATTGTTTTGAACACCATTTCCTACCATGGCAAAGGCGCGATTGAGAACATTGTCCCCGAGTTGACCGCCCGTGGCTACACCAAGGCCTTCGTCTGCTCGGACCCGGACCTGGTCAAGTTCGGCGTGACCAAGAAGGTGACCGACCTTCTGGATGCTGCATCCTTCGTTTACGAAGTTTACAGCGAGATCAAGCCCAACCCCACCATTGCCAACGTGCAGACCGGCGTAGCCGCGTTCCAGGCCTCCGGTGCGGACTGCATCATCGCCATCGGCGGCGGTTCCTCCATGGACACCGCCAAGGCCGTGGGCATCATTATCAACAACCCTGAGTTCGCCGATGTGCGCAGCCTGGAGGGCGTTGCGCCCACCAAAAAGCACGCGGTGTTCACCATTGCAGTGCCCACCACTGCCGGTACCGCTGCCGAGGTCACCATCAACTACGTGATCACCGATGTGGAGAAAAAGCGCAAGTTCGTCTGCGTGGATACCAACGACATCCCCGAAGTGGCCGTCATCGACCCCGACATGATGTCTTCCATGCCCAAGGGCCTGACCGCCGCCACCGGTATGGACGCGCTGACCCATGCCATTGAGGGCTACATCACCAAGGGCGCCTGGGAAATGACCGATATGTTCCATCTGGAAGCGATCCGCCTGATCTCCGAGAATCTGCGCGGCGCGGTTGCCAACACGCCTGAGGGCCGTGACGGTATGGCCATGGCACAGTACATTGCCGGCATGGGCTTCTCCAACGTGGGTCTGGGCATTGTTCACTCGATGGCACACGCGCTGGGTGCGGTGTATGACACCCCGCACGGTGTTGCCAACGCCATTCTGTTGCCCACCGTCATGGAATACAACGCTGAGTGCACCGGCGAGAAGTATCGCGCCATTGCCAAGGCGATGGGCGTGAAGGGCGTGGATGATATGTCGCTGGAGGAGGCCCGTAAGGCAGCCTGCGACGCTGTGCGCCAGCTGAGCAAGGACGTGGGCATTCCGCAGGATCTGAAAGCCATTGTGAAGGAAGAGGATGTGGACTTCCTGGCCCAGAGCGCCATGGATGACGCCTGCCGTCCCGGCAACCCGAAAGATCCCACCAAAGAGGACATCATTGCGCTGTACAAGAGCCTGATGTAACAAATTCTCTTGCCGTACGCCGGAGGAGCGAAAGCTTCTCCGGCTTTTTTGTGCCTTTGGGCGTTGAAAAATGTGCCAAGTATGGTATACTGAAAGCAGAAAATGTCGTAGAAAGGAGGAAAAGACATGCTTCCCCATACGATACCGCATCATACCGGCGTTCCCCTTGCACAGGAGATGGCCATGCGTGACCGCCAGCCGAACAAGGTGGTGGCTGCCTGGTACGAAACCGGCAGTACGTCGCTGGCCTTTGTACATTCCCACCCGTTCCATGAGCTGGTGCTGGTATTGGGCGGCGATGCGCTATATTCCGCCAACGGCATGCTGTATCGGGTCCATCCGGGGGATGTGCTCTATTCGCCGGCAGGGTGCTACCACATCGGGCGCTTCCGGGACCCGCAGACGAAGGGCAGGCGTCTGGTGCTCCAGATCGATGACGGACTTTGGCGAACCGCTGCGGGGTATTCGAATCTGTGCCTGCCCGATTGGGAGAAGCGTGCCGCTGTGCTGCGCGCCGAAGGTGTCGAAGCGTGGGACCTGGGCGGCCTGTTTACGCGTATGTGGCAGGTGCAGGCGACGGATGCCTCCCGCACAGACGCGCTGAACCTGTGCCAACTTACCGAGCTGCATATACTGGTCAGCCAGATGGCGGCGGACGGCGCCGTGGCGGAGCCTGCTGCGGCCAGCGATCTGGTAGCGCGCGCGGAAGTATATTTACACGCCCATTATACTGACCCGGAGCTGACGGTGGCACAGGCTGCGCAGTATGTTTATGTGAGCCGGGAACATCTTTCGCGGGCGTTTAAAGAGTACACCACCGAGAGCGTACACCGTTATCTGACCGACCTGCGCATGCAGCATTGCCGCCGGGCTATCAGCAGCGGCGCCAGCATTCTGGAGGCCAGCGCGACAAGCGGATTCTCCAATTACAGCAGCTTTCTGCGGACGTTCCGCAGCCTGTACGGTATGACGCCTGCCGAGTACCGCGCCCAGATAGGCCGGCAGTTTTGAACCGGCGCCTTCGCCATCCGGCGAAGGCGCTTTACGCATTCTATACATAAACTTGACACCGCCATGGTCGATTGCCGGCGGGACGCTTGCTATACTGAAAACGGTATAGGAAGAAAGGGATGTATGGAATGAAAAACGAAACGTTGCAGATCCTGTTCGGGCTTTTAGGCGGCCTGGCGCTGTTTTTGTATGGCATGAACATGATGAGCGAGTGCCTGCAAAAGGCTGCCGGGGAAAAGATGAAAGCAATTCTCGGCATGTTGACCCGCAACCCCGTGATGGGCGTGCTGGTCGGGGCTTTGACCACCGCCGTGCTTCAGTCCAGTTCAGCCACCACCGTCATGGCCATCGGTTTTGTCAGTGCTGGGCTGATGACGCTGCCGCAGGCCATTTCCATCATTCTGGGCGCCAACATCGGTACTACCATGACTGCACAGCTGCTGGCGTTCAAAATCAGCGATTACATTTACCTGATTCTTTTTGTGGGATTCCTGATCAGCTTTGCCTGCCGGTCGGAGAAAATCAAGGCGGCCGGGCAGACGGTATTTGCCTTCGGCCTGCTGTTTGAAGGAATTGAGATCATGGGCAGGGTCATGAAACCGCTGGCTTCCAGCCAACTTTTTCTCGACCTGCTGGGCAAAGTGGCCGACGTGCCGGTGCTGGGCGTGCTGGTGGGCACGGTGATGACATTGGTGGTACAATCCAGTTCGGCTACCATAGCGGTGCTGCAGAACTTTGCTTCCCAGCCGGGGCCGGACGGCGTCAGCAGCATCATCGGGCTGGCGGGCGCCATTCCGGTGCTGCTGGGCGACAACATCGGCACTACCATTACGGCGCTGTTGGCCTCCATCGGCCAGAGCCGCGACGCCAAGCGGACCGCGCTGGCACATTGTACCTTCAATGTTTCGGGCTGCCTTTTGTTTATCTGGTTTGTCAGGCCCTTCGCCTGGGTGGTACAGCAGCTCTCCCCCAAAGGGCCGGAGGTGGAGGTAATTTCCCGCCAGATCGCAAATGCCCACACGCTGTTCAATGTCATTATGACAGTGATCTGGGTACCGTTGTTGTGGCTGCTGGTACGTTTTGTGTGCTTTGTAATTCCGGACGGCCCCGCCGAGAAACTGCGCAGTGAGTCTGAGCCGCTGTATCTGGACGACAAACTCATTGCACAGCCTGCCGCCGCCCTTCAGTTGGTGGCCAAGGAACTGCTGCACTGCGGCGGCCTGGTCAGCGCCATGCTTCAGGGAACTTCCCATGCGGCGCTGAACGGGAACGAATCGCTGACCGACAAAGTGGCGGAAGCAGGCGGTGCCGTACACGCGCTGAACGAACGGATCACCGCTTACCTGGCCGACCTGTTCGCTGCCGGTGTGCTGACGGAAGAACAAGCCTCCCAGACGGCGGGACTGATGTACATACTGAGCGACATTGACCGGATAGCCTCGCTGTGTGAGGAAGCGCTGAGCATTGTGCGCGGACACCACGACGGCCGTCGCCGCCTGACCGATGAGGCGATGGCAGAGCTGGGGCAGGGGCTGGAAACCATTGAAAAGATGTACTCTGACGCCATGGATGTGCTGCTCAGCAGGGACAGTGAGACGGTGGCGGGGATCCATCAGAACCGCGAGAAGGTGCTGGATCTGGACCTGAATATGCGCAAAGCCCATATGGCGCGGGTGCGCAGCGGCCAGTGCGCGGCCGATATGACCGGAACTTTCGGCGCACTGCTGCACTGCATCGACCGGATGGGAAACAGTTGCGTGAATATTGCTGACGCGGCGCTGGAAAAGGTGGATCTGAATTACTTTATTCATACTGCGGCCTGACGAAAAAAAGAAAGCCGCCTTTCCGCTCAAATGAGCGGAAGGGCGGCTTTTGGAATTTTTATGCCGCGGCGGCGGATTCCGGAGTGGCAACGACCGCCTCTTCCGGTACGCTCTCAACAGGCGCCGCGCGCAGCAGTTCCACCGACGCGCCCTTCAGAATGGAGGAACTGTCGCCCACATTGTAAGTCAGGCGGACGGAATCCCCCACGTTCAGAATGACCGCCAACGGGTTTTCGGCGGCGTTCACCGAGACAAAGACGCTCTCACCCTCCAGGCGCAGGAAATAGTAGGAATCCCCGTCCATGACGGCGGTGCGGATCTCGGCAATGACGCCTTCCAGCACGGCACGGTCGGGCACCTCCAGTTCGGCCTCGTCCTCGCGGATCAAACCGTTGTGGGCCAGCGCGGTACGGTAGTTCTGCTCACAGTCGGCGACTGTCGAACCGGTGGACACGATGGAGTACTGCTGCACGTTGACCATGGCGTACATTTTGACCAGGCCGTCGTCGCCCTTCAGCGAGATAAAGTAGGTGGGCTGGTCGGCGATGTTCAGCAGCAGCGGGAAGGTGGCGGTGTAGCGCATCTGCTGTACCTGGCTCTGCGCGGATGCCTGAGCGGAAGTTTCCGTTGCGCCGGCTACCGAGTAGAAATGCGTCTCTTTGGTGCGCTGGTTGCACAGGATAAAACCAATGTTGGACTGGTCGGAAGTGACCGAAGTCACGCCGGTGTACATATATACATCGTCGTCAATAGCGATGTAGTTGTACCCTTCGGTGGTCAGCGTCACATCGCGCTGACCGAAGATGGAATTCAGGAAGCCGTTGTGGTAGCGACCGTAGTAGTCGTATTGTTCCATGATCAGGTCGGCGGAGTAAACGCGGTCCACCCAGGCGGGAACTTCCTCATAATAGGCACTCTCACCGGTGACGGCGTTTACCAGCACCGCACCGTGAATGTCTGTGCCGCCAAACAGGCCGATGGTTTTGACCACACGCGAGCAGACCCAGTAGGGAGTGCCGTCATCGTCGATCTCAAACACCGGCTCGGCGAACATCATGGTGGGGTACTGGAACCGCAGCGCACGGTACAGGTTACGGCTGAAATGCTCGGCGGGCGTGTATTTCATGCCTTCATCCAGACGCACCACCTCAGCGTCCTGCGTTACCATGTCGATCACCAGGTAGGCGGGCAGGCCGTTGGAACGGTTGGTAAACCATTTGATCAGGTCGCCGTAACGCAGCGAGGTAACACGCACCGGACGGTTCTGGTAGTTGATCTGGGTGTAGCTGGGCAGAATCTCAAATTGGCTGACCATGTCGCTCAGCTCACCCAGCTTGCGGCTGCCCAGCTGGGCGGCGGAATTGGCGTCCAGCATGGGGATCTGGTCGTAGGAAATTTCCTCAATGTCCTGCGCGAAATCACCCGCCTGCACATCCAGCAGGCTGGCGTACGCGTTGGCGCGCAGCGGTACCCAGCCGGCAACGGCGCCCACCAGCGCAACGACGATCAGGCCGACCGCCAGAAAGAACGGAATGGCGCACTGCTTGCGCAAAAAGTGGAAATAACCGCGGATGCCGTCCGCCTGAAAGCCGGAGGTCACTACCGCGCTGATGCAGTACACGGCGCACAGGCCCAGTGCGAAAACGTAAAAATCCTCTGAATGCAGGTTTATGGCGGGCAGTTCCAGATAAAACCATACCAGGCCGACCAGAAGCGTGACGCCCAGATTGATGAGCGTGCGGGTAAATGCGTTGCCCACCGGCTTGCGGGGTTTACGCGGACGCGGCTGCGGCTGTTCGCCGCCCGCCCCTGCGTGAAAGCCGTTCGATCCGAAGGGCCAACCGCTGCCAAAAGTAAATTCCATTGCAATATCCTCCTTATTTGTAAAGAGAATTATACAATAGAATGGCAAAACTGTCACTAGCCTGAGAAAAAATTAACGATTTCTTAACGGACGAAGCGCCGGAGAAATTTGCCGCGGTTTCACAAATTTTACGCCGGAACTGCACAAGGACTTCATCATCGGGCGTCATACTGAAGCTGGGCACAGCCCGGTAAGTACGCACACGGCACACAGGCCGTTTTGCCCGCAGGGGCGGAAAGAGGGCAATGGGTATGAAGATCCTGATCGTGGAAGGGGACAAACAACTTGCGGCAGCGCTGCAGACCGTGCTGCGCCGCCGGGGGTTCACGGTGCAGACCGTCAGCGATTGCGAGACGGGCGCCGCGTACGCCTGGATGGAAGGATACGATTTGCTGGTGCTGGACGGACGGCTGCCATGCGGAGGCGGGTATGAATTTGCCCGGCAGTACCGCGCGCGTCAAGGCAAGTCTGCCATTTTGATGCTGGCGCCCGGGCCCGGGGCGGAGGACCGGGTAGCGGCGCTGTACGCCGGGGCGGATTACACGCTGGCCCGCCCGCTGGATATGCGGGAACTGGTGGCCTGCGTGCATGCGCTGCTGCGCCGCCAGAGCGGACAGTCAAACGTTTTGGCTTACGGTGACGTGGAACTGGAACTGGAAGGCGGCCTGCTGCGCTGCGGCGAGGGCAGGGTGCGCCTGAGCGCGCGGGAGTTTGACCGGATGCGCCTTCTGTTTCAGGCCGGGGAACGGCCGGTAGCAAAGGAAACGCTGCTGACGCGGGTTTGGGGGTGCGACTCCAACGCGGTGGACAACAATGTGGAGGTGTATGTGGGGCTGCTGCGCAAAAAGCTGCGCAGCGTAGGCTCCGGCGTGCGCATTGTAGCGATTCGCCGGGTGGGATATCATCTGGAACAGCCGGCGGGCTGAAAAACGGAAAAAGGCACCCATCAGGGTGCCTTTTTGTATGCGGTTCAGTGGTTGTTGGGCACGCTGCTGGTTCCGTGTTCCATCAGGTAGGTGGCTTCCAGATCGGCGATGTGCAGCTTTACCGCCAGCGGGTAGGCATTGTACGCGTCGCTTATCGCGAAACTGCCGCCGCGCACCGCGTCGTCAAAGCCGCCCATGTGCCAGCGGATGGCGATGGCCTCGGCGGTTTTCAGGCGCATGAAATGCTCGATCAGATACACGCTTTTTTCCCCGTGGCCGTAGGGCAGCTGATCGGCCACCTGGTAGAAAGGAACCTTCTCCCACTGACCGGTGGTCTCGTTTTTCACATTGCGGGTGCCGACCTTGTAAAAATTCGCTTTGCAAAGGTCATGCAGAAGTCCGCAGATGGCGTAGCTTTCGGGATTTTCGCCCTCCGTGAAAAAGTGCTGGGTCAGCGCGTGGTACACGTTGATGCTGTGCATGACCAGGCCGTGTTCGCAGGCCCCGTGGTACCGGGTGGAGGCGGGCGCGGTGAAAAAGTCGGTGGTGTCCAGCCAGGCAAGCAGCCGCTCCGCGCCGGGGCGGGTAATGTTTGCGTTGTAGATCTCGATAAACTGCTGGCGATAATCCTCCATGGGTTTACAGCTCCATCTCGTCCAGAATCTCTTTGAGCACGGCAACTTCGTCGCGGCTCATGCTGATGCCCTTGCCCATACGGCTGCCGTCCGGCGACCAGTCGCGAATGTCGTACTTCGGCTCATGGTCGTTCCAGCTGATCATATTCAGCTGACGCTCCCAGCCCTTTGCGTTGGTGGAAAGCACCGCGATGCGCTGCGTGATCTCATATTTGATTTCTGCCATAAAGTCAGTCCCTCTCTTGTTCCAGTGTTCAAGTCCGGCCACGCGGCCGTTTTC
>JBJEYG010000067.1:0-2281 GCA_051886555.1 Gemmiger sp. | reverse complement strand
CTTTGCGGCACGCATCAGCGCAGGCAGAGCTTTCGGAACGCTGTCCAGATCGTCGGCAAGCGTTTTGCGGCCCTTT
The DNA here is from genome assembly GCA_051886555.1 of Gemmiger sp. GTDB lineage: Bacteria > Bacillota > Clostridia > Oscillospirales > Ruminococcaceae > Gemmiger. The sequence goes on along the minus strand of JBJEYG010000067.1, from coordinate 2,205 downwards.
TCCTTATTTTTGAGCAAATCCCAATCTTTTATGCCTTCTGTACCGGGAGCCGGGCCGAAAATAGCGGGATGACGCCAGATCAGCTTTCGGCATACGCCGTCGCAAACCTCCGACCAGGTAAAGTTTCCGCGCTCCGTTTCAATCTGCGCATGGAACGCCACCTGCATCAACACATCACCCAGTTCTTCACAAAGCAGTTTCGGGTCATCCAAATCCAGCGCATCCACTGCCTCATACGTTTCTTCAAGAAAGTTCATACGGATGCTGGCATGTGTCTGAACCTTATCCCATGGGCAACCCTTTTCAGGATCACGCAAAATGGCAATGATTCTGCACAGGTCTTCAGCCGTATAACGTTCTTTCTGGGGATATTCCGTCATCTCTGAGCCGTTTCCGCCTTTCCGTCCCGAGTAACAGGCAACATTTTACACCTGTTTTATTTTTTGTCAAGCCATAAACGGCGAGAACTGCCGTTTTTACTGTCAAAACGAAAAAAATTTACAACTGTGCACCACAATGGTTACAGAACAAGGCGTCCACATCCACCTTGGCACCGCACACCGGGCAATCTTTCGTCTCCCTGTTGGAGGCAATGTCTTCGTACGCCTCTTCCTCAACGGCCGGTTCTTCCGGTTCCGGTGCCGCAACGGGCTCCTGCGGGACGACAGGCTCTTCCGTCGCCTCCGCCTTGTCCGCTTCAACACGTTCATCCGGCGTCATGCGAGCTTTGATGGCTTCGATTTCCTTCTCGATCTCGTCAATCGCTGCCAGATATTTCTCCACCAGAGGCTGGTTTTCCTCGCCGGACTTGTGCAGACTGTGCACCAGCGCCCCCAGCTGTCTCTGCGCTTTGCTCAGCTTTGCCTGCTGCTCAACCAAATCAAGCTGATTCTTTCCTTTATCTGCAAGGTTGATCGCCGTCTTTTTCGCAGTATCCACGAACTGAAGGCCCTGTTCTTTCAGGGCGTCGATATTCAACTCAAACATAACGCTACCTCACTTTTTTGAACTTGCCAGCCTTGCTGCTGACAGTGCCATTGATTGAATTATAGCGTATCGACCCGGCATTTGCAACGATTTTACGTTGCCTATTGTGTCTATTTCGTTAATTTTGTCCAATAAATTCCCGCAGAATGCTGTTTTGCGGCACCAGTTGTTCGCTCAACGGCGTAAACGCGCGGAATAACCCGCAAAGCCGGCGGAAATTCCTTTCATTCCGTGAGCCAGGCGCCAGGGTATCCTCGATCCCCATGAGTAGTTTTTCCCAAATACACACTTCATAAGAGAAGGAAGTGTCCAGAACAAGATCTGCGCTTTTCTTGTAAACTCGGATATAGCGATCCTCCGATGCGCAAACGTGGCTCCATAAATCCAACGTAAAGTCGGCGCCGTGCCCACGGAACAGCCCGTCGCGCACAATACGCCGCGCCAGACGAATGTCCCGCGTGCAAAGCGTACGTCTGCCGGTATCGTCGCAATATTCTTCGCTCAGACTGGTGTAAACCCGGAACACTGTTTCGGGCGGAAGCTGTTCGGTCAGGCGCGGGTTCAGCGCGTGCAGGCCTTCAATAATCACCACGCCGTCCGTGCATTCCACCGTGCGGTATTCTCCGCTGGGTTGTTGGGTGACAAAATCAAACTTCGGTACGCTACAGCGCCCGGTATTGAGGAGCGACAGCAGACAATCCTGCAGTTGGGGCAGATCCAACGCCTCAGGGCATTCATAGTCATCGCTTCCATCCAGTTGTTTGGGATACCTCCCCGCCCCAACGAAAAAGTCATCCAGACTGATTACATCCGCCTGCCGTCCCCTATCGCGGATTGCCTGTGCCAGACGGTAAGACGAAGTGGTTTTGCCGGAACTGGACGGTCCAGTCAACATAACGAGACGTGCGCCATGCGCACTGATCTGCTGCACCGCTGCCTCGATACGCGCATTGTAACGATTCTCGCACATGGCGACAAATGCGGCCGGATCATTGGCGGCCAGGTCGATCAGCTCACAGCTGACCAGTCGTTTCGGAATCTGAATAGTCGGCATAAAAATTTTCAATCCCCCTTTTCCGCTCAAGCACCGTCTCAAATCCAGAGAGATACTCAGTCGGGTATTTGTAGTTAAAGATCCGCTCAATGCGGGCGTGACGGGTTCCCGGCTGCACCAGCTTTGTGGAGCCGCCTGCCCCGGCGGAGAGGATGGTATGAACA
>JBJEYG010000066.1:0-10140 GCA_051886555.1 Gemmiger sp. | reverse complement strand
ACCATCGCCTACGGCATTCTGCAGGCACACAACACTTCCGGCGACATGGAGCACCTCAAGCTGAAATACGACTCCATGACCAGCCACGACATTACCTATGTGGGCATTATCCAGACGGCGCGCGCCTCCGGCATGGAGCGCTTTCCGCTGCCCTATGTGATGACCAACTGCCACAATACGCTGTGCGCCGTGGGCGGTACCATCAACGAGGACGACCATCAGTTTGCCCTGTCCGCCGCGCACAAGTACGGCGGCATCTATGTTCCGCCGAATATGGCGGTCATCCACAGCTACAACCGCGAGATGATGTCCGGCTGCGGCCGTATGATCCTCGGCTCCGACTCCCACACCCGCTACGGCGCGCTGGGCACCATGGCCGTGGGCGAGGGCGGCGGCGAGCTGGCCAAGCAGCTGGTGGGCCGCACCTACGACATGGCCTACCCCGGCGTGGTGGCGGTGTATCTGACCGGCAGGCCCGGCCCGGGCGTCGGCCCGCACGATGTGGCGCTGGCACTGGTGGCGGCGACTTACGCCAACGGTTATGTGAAAAACAAGGTGATGGAGTTCGTCGGCCCCGGTGTGGCGAACCTGTCCGCCGATTACCGCAACGGTATCGACGTCATGACCACCGAGACCACCTGCTGGTCCAGCATCTGGCAAACTGACGCGGTCACCGAGCAGTATTTTGCCGGGCACGGCCGCCCCGAAGCCTACAAGGAGCTGAAACCTGCCGACGTGGCCTACTACGACGGCTGCATTGAGCTGGATCTGTCCACTGTGGAGTGCATGATCGCGCTGCCCATGCATCCCAGCTACGCCTACCCCATCCGGGAACTGAAAGCCAACGCCCGGGACATTCTGCACGCGGTGGAAACGCAGGCCAACGAACAACTCAACGGTAAGGTTAAGATGGATCTGGTTTCCAAGATCCTGCCGGACGGCAGCATCTGCGTGGACCAGGGCATTGTGGCCGGATGCAGCGGCGGTACCTTTGAGAACGTCTGCGCGGTAGCTGACATCCTGAAAGGCAGGAGCTGCGGGAACGGGGAGTTCAAGTTCAGCGTCTACCCCGACAGCATGCCCACCTACCTGGAACTGGTCAAAAACGGCGCGGTGGCCGACATTGTCTCGGCGGGCGGCATCTTCCGCGAGTGCTTCTGCGGACCCTGTTTCGGCGCGGGCGACACGCCCGCCAACGGCGAATTCTCCATCCGGCACACCACCCGCAACTTCCCCAACCGCGAAGGCTCTAAGCCCGGGGAGGGCCAGATTGCCGGCGTGGCGCTGATGGACGCCCGTTCCATTGCCGCCACTGCGGCCAACGGCGGCGTTCTGACTGCCGCCAGCGAGGTGTGCGATACGCCTTACACCGCCCCCGAATACCACTTCGACCAGGGCGTGTACGACAAGCGCGTTTACAACGGCTGGGGCCATCCCGAACCGGACTACGCCCTGCGCTTCGGCCCCAACATCAAGGACTGGCCCGAGCAGCCCGCCCTGACCGGCGACCTGATGCTCAAGGTAGCCAGCTACATTACCGACCCGGTGACTACCACCGATGAATTGATCCCCTCCGGCGAGACGTCCTCCTTCCGCTCCAACCCGCTGCGGCTGGCGGAATTCACCCTCTCCCGCAAGGACCCCGGCTATGTGTCCCGCGCCAAGGCCGTCAAGGCGATGGATGACGCCCGCAGGGCCGGTGCGCTGCCCGACGAGGTGCAGGCTGCCTACGCCGCGCTGGCGAACGCCGGCGTGCAGGCGGACGCAGCCGCCGCCAACATCGGTTCGGCGGTGTTTGCCGTCAAACCGGGCGACGGTTCCGCCCGCGAGCAGGCGGCCAGCTGCCAGCGTGTGCTGGGCGGCGCCGCCAACTTTGCGGTGGAGTATGCCACCAAGCGTTACCGCTCCAACTGCATCAACTGGGGCATGCTGCCCTTCCTGGTGACGGAACCGGAAGCGCTGGCCCTGGGCGACTATGTGTTCGTTCCCGGTGTGCGCGAAGCGCTGCTGAACGCTGCGCCCGAAATGACCGCCTACGCCGTCAAGGCGGACGGCACTGTGCGTCCATTCACGGTGAAGCTGGGCGCACTGACGCCCGATGAGCGCCAAATTCTGGCGGACGGCTGCCTGATCAACTACTACAAGAATCACTGAACCATCAAAACCGCCCCGGCTGCATGCAGCCGGGGCGGTTTTTGCGGGCGTCACAGGTTCAGGGCAATGAAATTCGTTTCGTTGTAGACCGGGATCCCGTTTTGTTCCAGCAGTGCGGCGGTCAGGCCGTCACCGGAAATTCTGGTGCCGGTAAAGGTGCCGTCGTAAATGGTGCCGTGGCCGCAGCTGGGGCTGTTGGCTTTCAGAACGGCAGCTTCGCAGTGAAACAGCCGGGCCATGGCCAGCGTTTCCTGTGCGCCGCGCGCAAAGGCGTCGGTCACATCGGCGCCGGCGGCGGTCACGACGCGGCCGTCCCGACGCTCGGCAGGCGGGCGCGGCGTGGGCAGGCCGCCGTATACCTCGGGGCAGACGGGCACCAGCGTGTGCCGCCCGCTTTGGGCCAGCGCCGCCAGCGCAGGGCACAGATTGTCGCCGCCGGAATATTTGCAGTGTGCGCCCAGCAGACAGGCGCTGACAAGCAGGTTCATAACAACATCCTCCCGCCCGCATTATACCATGGAGCGCCGGAGCAGGACAGCGAAAATTTCAAAAAAGTTCAAAATTTATACTTGCACTCGGGCCACCGTGCTTTTACAATGATAGAGAACAAAAGGATGGGACATAAGGGGCGAGAAAACGGACAATGAGCAAAAGCAAAATCTGGCTGGACAAAAAGCCGGAATCCAATAAAGACTGGCTGCTGATTATTTTTAGCAGCATTGCATTCTATCTGGCGATGGGGCATCTGGATCTGTTTGCCAACGGCTTCCACACGATCGGCACCATTCTGACACCCTTTGCCGGGGGCGTGGTTATCGCGTACGTTCTGGACCCGGTGGTGCGCTGGTTTTCCAAGCATGTTCTGCACGAAAATAAAAAGCTGCGGTGGATCGCGATTCTTGCGGCCTATGCGTTCGCGCTGCTGATTATCGTGCTGTTGGTTATGCTGGTGGTGCCGCAGGTGGTTTCCAGCATCATGAGTCTGTTCAATAACATCCCGGTTTATGTGGGCAATGCCACCGAACTGTTGACCTCGATTCAGGAACGGTTTGGGGTGGACCTGAGCAGCCTGATCGAGGCATTGGGCAACTACACCGAGGTCATGAGCAAAATCACCTCGGCAGTGCAGGCCATGATTCCGCAGGTGCTGGCGTATCTGCAGGGCGTTGTATCCAATGTGGTAGACATGTTCACTTCCATTGCGGGCAGCATCTACATGCTGACCGAGAAGGAAAAACTGCTGCGCCAGCTGCGCACCATGACCCGCGCGTTCCTGCCCCATAATGTGGCCGAAAATGTGCTGCGCATCTGCCACATCGCCAACGAAAACTTCTCCGGCTTCTTTGTGGGTAAGATTATTGATTCTGCCATCATCGGCGTGGGCACTTTCGTGCTTATGACGATTCTGGGCATCAGCTTTGCACCGCTCATCAGTGTGATCATCGGCATCACCAACATCATCCCGGTGTTCGGCCCGTTCATCGGCGCCATTCCCAGCCTGATCCTGCTGGTATTCGTTGATCCCATCGAGGCGCTGGAATTTCTGATCCTGATCCTCATCATCCAGCAGGTGGACGGCAACATCATCGGACCCAAGATCCTCGGCCAGTCCATCGGTATCTCGGCGCTGTGGGTGCTGTTCTCCATCGTGGTGGGCGGCGACCTGCTGGGCATTGTTGGCATGGTCATCGGCGTGCCGGTGTTTGCCACCATCTATGGTCTGATGCGGGAATTCACCCAGTGGTGCCTGGACCGCCGCGGGATTGACGCGGACGGCCATGAGCTGGAGGAAATCGGGCCGGACCCGCTGGACGGGGCCGCGACGGTGCGCCCGCCGCAAAAAGATACTGCGGAGATGAAATCCTGACGGAAAACGGGACGTAAAAAACAGAAGATCGTCAAAACGCGGGACCGCCGCGGGCATTTACGCCCGCGGCGGTCCCACTGTTGCCCGGCGGAGAGTGTTTACCTGCCGCCGGCCTGCCAACACTACAATCGGCGCCGCATACGCAAAAGCGGCCCGCAACAGGGAAGGAGGCTGCGCCCCGTGAACCAAAAATCCTGGCTGCGCAAACCGCCGCAGACCACCGGCGACTGGCTGTGTCTGGCTGCGCTCATCATCCTGCTCTACCAGTGCCTTGCCCGGCTGAATCTGGTGTGGGCGGCGCTGGAACGGATATGGGCGGTGCTTTCCCCCTTCGCGTGGGCGCTGGCACTGGCTTACCTGCTGGACCCACTGGTGCGCTGGTTCTGCCGGCGTGTGCTCCACAACCGCCCCGGCCACCGGTGGCTGGCCATTCTGGCCGCCTATCTGGTACTGGCGCTGGCGGTGGTGCTGCTGGTGGCTCTGGTGGCGCCGCAGGTGGTCAAAAGCATCACGCTGCTGCTGGACGGGCTACCCCTGTATGTGGCGAATTTGCAGGCGTTCCTGCTGCGGGTGCAGCAGCGCGTGGGGGTGGACACCAGCCGCCTGGTGGAGGCTCTGGGCAGCTACGACCAGTTGCTGACCCGGTTGACCGCCGCCGCACAGGATATGGCGCCGCAGCTGCTGGCCTATGCGCAGCAGATGATCGGCAACATGGCGGCGCTGTTCACCGCGCTTGCGGGCAGCGTCTATCTGCTGGCGGAAAAGTACGCCCTGCTGCGCCGTCTCCGCAGGGCGTTGTGTGCGCTGCTGCCGCCGCGGGCGGTGCGGGCGCTCTACCGCGTGGCACGGCTGGCCAACCAAAACCTGACAGGCTTTTTCAGCGGAAAAATCGTGGATTCCACGCTGGTGGGAGTGACGCTGTTTGTCATGATGACGCTGCTGGGCATGGAGTTCGCACCGCTCATCAGTGTGGTGGTGGGCGTTACCGACATCATTCCAGTGTTCGGGCCTTTTCTGGGCGCGGTGCCGGGCGTTCTCATTCTGCTGCTGGCCGAGCCGGTGCAGGCGGTGGAATTTGTGGTGCTCATCCTCATTATCCAGCAGGTGGACGGCAACATTATCGCCCCGCGCATTCTGGGCGAGTCCACCGGTCTGTCGGCGCTGTGGGTGCTGTTTGCCATTGTGGTGGGCGGCGACCTGTTCGGCCTGGCCGGAATGGTGCTGGGCGTGCCGGTGTTTGCCACGCTGTACACGCTGGCAGGAGAGCTTGTACGCCGGAAACTGGCTCAGCGCCGCGGCAAACGGGAATAAAAAAGCGCCGCCGCACCCCGAAGGGCGCGGCGGTCGATGTTATTCCAGAAATCCGTTGACGATCTGTTCCTCGGCCTGCTGCTCGGTCAGGCCCAGCGTCATCAGCTTGATCAGCTGTTCGCCGGCGATCTTGCCGATGGCGGCCTCATGAATCAGGCTGGCATCCACACTGTTGGCAGTCAGCTGGGGGCTGGCCAACACTCTGGCTCTGTCCATAATGATGGCGTCGCACTCGGTATGGCCGGCGCAGGCGCAGTTGCCGTTGATGCGGCTGACAAATTCCTGCACACTGCTGTCCTTGGCAACGCTGCGGCTGATCACATTGGCGCTGGCCCCGTCGCCGTTCAGGTCCACGTCGAACTGGGCGGTGGCGTGCTGCACGCCGGTGGTCATGATCTTGTCGTGAATCACCAGGCTGGCACCGGCGGCCAGGTCGCCGGTAGTCTGGCGCAGCGTGTCGTCAATGCCGGCAATCTGGGTGGTCTCCATCTCCATGTGGGCGCCCTCCGCCAGATGGAACACGGTGGTGGGGTTCATCAACCGCTTGCCCCGGCCGTCACCCTCGCCGTAGTGCTTTTCCACATAGCGCACGCGGGCGTTCTTTTCCAGGTAAAAGGTATGGATGCCGTCATGCTGCGAGTCGCCCCCGCCGCAGTTGTGGATGCCGCACCCGGCGATGATGGTCACATCCGCACCCTCGCCGATGTAAAAGTCGTTGTACACCATGTCCTTCAGGCCGGAACGGCTCAGAACCACCGGAATGTGCACGCTCTCGTTTTTGGTGCCCGGTTTGATGATGATGTCAATGCCCGGCTTGTCGGTCTTGGTCACAATGTCGATGTTGGCGGTGGTGTTGCGCCCGCCCGGCTGACCGTTCTCACGAATGTTGTAAGCGCCGACCGGCAGTGCGTCCAGGTCGGCAACTTCTTTCAGCAACTTCTTTTCAATGGCGTCCATTATGCGCGCACCCCCTCAACTTTGTCGGCCAGAACACTGCACGCTGCCCCGCCGGCGTCGGCGCTGCCCAGCAGCCCGGGCAGAATCTCCGTGCGCGGCCCGGTCTTGGCCACCCGGCCGTTTTTGATGACCACGATGGTATCGGCAATGTTCAGGATGCGCTCCTGATGGCTGATGATCAGAATACTGCCCTTGGTCTGATCGTACATCTTCTCGAACACGCGGATCAGATTGTTGAAGCTCCACAGGTCAATGCCGGCTTCCGGCTCGTCAAAGATGGACAGTTTGGTTCCGCGGGCCAGCACCATGGCGATCTCGATGCGCTTCAGCTCGCCGCCCGACAGGCTGGCGTTCAGTTCGCGGTCCACATAATCGCGGGCGCACAGCCCCACCTCGGACAGCAGGGCGCAGGCTTCATCCACGCTGGTGCTTTTGCCGGCGGCCAGGCTGAGCAGGTCCTTGACTTTCAGCCCTTTGAATCGCACCGGCTGCTGGAATGCGTAACTGACGCCCAGATTGGCGCGATCGGTGATGCTCATGTGGGTAATGTCCACCCCGTCCAGCAGGATCTGCCCCGAAGTGGGCGTATAAATACCGGCGATCACCTTGGCCAGCGTGGACTTGCCGCCGCCGTTCGGCCCGGTAATGGCCACGAACCGCTCGTCCACCGTCAGGCTGACGTCGTGAAGAATCTCTTTGTTGCCGTCGGCCTCAAAACCGACGTGCTTGAGTTCGAGCATGACAACTCCTCCGTATTGATCGAAACTTATTTGATAATCTGTAAGGTTTGGCGTGGTTTCACACTTTTATACTATACCACAAACCGGGCGAAAAGCACAAGTATCCCTACTAAATCATGGGGAAAACCGGACAATTCTGGAACATTATGCGAACAATTTGGGTATCATGCGTAAAAAAATACACAGTTCGTTTGATTTATTCATATTTGATCCTGTACAATAAAAATATCGTTTCACAATCGCTGTAAGCAGACTGACGGCGGAGGGGGCGCGGGATGCGCTCCCAGGGTAAGAGAAAGGAGGCCATTATGGCACAATACGGGGAATTCGGCGACAAGACCAGGGAACTGGTGGAGATCTGTGAGCGCAACAATGAGATCGATCCGGCGCTGTTCGCCCATTACGGGGTCAAGCGCGGCCTGCGCGACATGAACGGCACCGGCGTCAAGGCGGGCCTGACCAATATCTCGCGCATCGACGCTTTCCGCTACGACGAAAACGGCAACAAGATCCCCTGCGACGGGCAGCTCTGGTACCGCGGCTACAATGTGTTCGATCTGATCAAAGGCCTTGGCGTCACCAAACGCTTTGGCTTTGAGGAAGTTGCCTACCTGCTGCTGATGGGCGAGTTGCCCACCCGGGAACAGCTGTCCGAGTTCCGCACGCTGCTGGCCAGCTACTGCCAGCTGCCCACCAACTTTACCCGCGACGTTATCATGAAAGCGCCCAGCAAGGACGTGATGAACTCGCTGACCCGCAGCGTGCTGACGCTGGCCAGCTACGACCAGAGCCTGGGCCAGCAGGATCTGCAGACCCAGCTGGAACAGTGCATCAAACTGATCAGCGTGTTCCCCGTGCTGGCGGTGTACGGCTACCATGCCTACAACTACTACCTCAAAGAGGACAGCATGTACATCCACCGCCCGCAGGAGGGTCTTTCCACCGCCGAGAACCTGCTCCAGATGCTGCGCCCAGACCGAAGCTATACCCCGCTGGAGGCTCACGTTCTGGATGTGGCGCTGATCCTGCATATGGAGCATGGCGGCGGCAACAACTCCACCTTTACCACCCGCGTGGTGACCAGCGCCGGTTCGGATACCTACTCGGTGGTTGCGGCGGCACTTTCCAGCCTGAAAGGCCCCAAGCACGGCGGCGCCAACCTGAAGGTCATGGAAATGATGGACGATATCCGCCGCAACGTGGGCGATCTGAAGGACGAGGACGAGGTGCGCGATTACCTGGGCCGCATCGTGGACAAACAGGCCTTTGACCACAAAGGCCTGATCTACGGCATGGGCCATGCGGTGTACTCGCTTTCCGATCCGCGCGCACGGGTGTTCAAGGGGTTCGTGGAAAAGCTCGCCATCGAGAAAGGCCGCGAGGACGACCTTGCGCTGTACAACATGGTGGAGCGGCTGGCCCCCGAAATCATTGCTGAAAAGCGCCGGATTTACAAGGGCGTATCGGCCAACGTGGACTTTTACAGCGGTTTTGTGTACAATATGCTGGACATTCCCGTGGAATTGTACACGCCCATTTTCGCCGTCGCCCGCATTGTGGGCTGGAGCGCTCACCGCATGGAGGAACTGGTCAACGCCGACAAGATCATGCGCCCTGCCTATGAGAGCATTATGCAGGTGCGCGACTACGTCCCTGTTGAGGAGCGGTAAACTCTGCCAACTTTTTTCTTGACAAGCCCTGCCCCTGCGTGCTATTCTTTACCTGTTAAAAGCGATGAACGGGAAAAGTACCGCCAGGTTGGTCCTGCCCAGAGAGTCCGGCAACTGCTGCAAGCCGGAACGGGAACACGGCGCGAAAGAACACCCGCGAGCTGCAAACGGAACCCCCGCCCCCCGGGGCAGGGAAGTATGGGCGCCGCGAGCCGTGCGTTAAGGCGGCAGCGTTTCAAAGGTGAACGTGTACGGGAAAGAGTGACCGTATGCTTGGTTTGGCATGCGGTAAATTAGGTGGCACCGCGGATCACAAGACAGCGATTCGTCCTAATCGGAAGGGCGAACAGCGCTGTCTTTTTTTGTTTGCCAAAAAAGGAATAGGAACATCAAGGGGAGTGTTACATCATGTGTTGTGTGTTGGGTTATGCGGGACATGACCTGTCCAGGGAAAAATTCACCGAGCTGCTGATGCGTACCGCCAGCCGCGGCCCCGATGACCAGCGTGTTGTCGAGACGGAATTCGGTCTGCTGGGCTTCGGGCGGCTGGCTATTATGGGCCTTACGCCGGAAGGCATGCAGCCGTTCTTCCGCGGCAATGACTGCGTGGTGTGCAACGGCGAGCTGTATGGGTTCCGCCCGGTCAAGAAGGAACTGGAGAGGGACGGCTACCAGTTTTCCTCCGATTCCGACTGCGAGATTATTCTGCCGCTGTACTACAAGTATGGGCTGGAGATGTTCAAGCATCTGGACGCCGAGTTTGCCATGATCCTGTATGACAGCCGCAAGCAATGGCTGATCGCCGCCCGCGACCCCATCGGCATCCGGCCGCTGTTCTACGGGTACAGCGAGAGCGGCCACATCGCTTTCGCCAGCGAGGCGAAAAACCTCATCGGCCTGGTCAAGGAGGTCTACCCCTTCCCCATCGGCAGCTACTACTGCAACGGGCAGTTTGTGCGCTACTGCGACATCGCCGATACCCCTGCCTACAACCACGACGACATGGACACCATCCTGACCAACATCCGCGAAAAGCTGGTGGCGGGCGTGGACAAGCGGCTGGACGCCGATACCCCGGTGGGGTTCCTGCTGTCCGGCGGTCTGGATTCCAGCCTGGTGTGCGCCATTGCCGCCAAAAAGCTGAACAAGCCCATCCGCACCTTTGCCATCGGTATGGATACCGACGCCATCGATCTGAAATATGCCCGCCAGGCTGCCGACTACCTGCACGCCGACCATACCGAGGTTATCATCGACCGGGACACCGTTGTGAACAGCCTGGAGGAAGTCATCGCCATGCTGGGCACCTGGGATATCACCACCATCCGCGCGTCGATGGGCGTGTATCTGGTGTGCAAAGCCATCCATGAGCAGACCGACATCCGGGTGCTGCTCACCTGCGAGATCTCCGACGAGCTGTTCGGGTACAAATACACCGACT
>JBJEYG010000065.1:0-2286 GCA_051886555.1 Gemmiger sp. | reverse complement strand
AGCAAAATCTGTGCGGCCAGCAGATGCACCGGTTCCTCAACCTGATAGAAAGCCACATACCGTCCGCGCACTGCCGTAAGCAGCAGGCACAGCGCCACGGAACCGCCCAACCCCAGCGCCAGAAGTCGTTTGCTGTCCCGATAGGCGCGGGTCATATCTCCCTCGCCCAGGGTCCTGCCGATCAGCACGCCCGCCGCCTGAGAGACGCCGCTGAGTGCGCCGGTCATAAGCATCTGAACCGGGTTGGTCAGGGTCATGGCAGCGCAGGCTGCGGTGCCCAGACGGCCGTAGATCATGGCATACACATTCTCGCCCAGACTCCACAGCAGTTCGCACGCCAGCATAGGAGCGAGAATCCCCCAATACTGCCGCCATCCCTCTGCGGTCAGCCGGCACACCGGCTCAAGGCGCAGTTCGCGCTTCGGGGAAGTGCGCCACAAAATCAGCGAAGCGGCACAGCCCAGATATTGCGCCGTAACCGAAGCCCATGCCGCCCCCTGCACGCCCAGTGCGGGCAGTCCAAACCGCCCGAAAATAAGCAGATTGTTGAGCACCGTGTTGGCCCCCGACGCCAACAGGCTGGCGTATAACGGCAGGGCAGCCGCCCCCGCGCAGCGCAGCAAAGCCGCAAGCACGGAAGTAACCGCCGCCGGCAGGAAAGACAGCGACAGGATCCGCAGATAACATGCCGCGGCCATCCGCGTTTCAGCATCGGTGGTATAGGCAGCCATGATCCTCTGTGGCGCAACCAGGCATACCACCGTAAACAGCACCGCCAGCCCGCACCCCAGCAACAAATTGCTGAAAAAGGCACTGCTGGCCTGGCGATGCTCGCCCCGTCCCAAATATTGAGCCATCAGAATTCCGGCCACTGCAGCCACAGCTGAGATCAGTACCGAATAGATGGAGGCAAATTTTCCCCCAAGGCCCACGCCTGCAATGCTGACGCTGCCAAGCTGGCCGATCATCAGTTGATCCACCACGCTGAAAGACGACTGCAGCAGCGACTGCAATGTGACAGGCAGAGCAATGCTCCACACCATACGGTAAAACTGCTGTTGTTTCAAATCCGGTTTCCTCCCCTTTTCCCTGTTTCCCTGTTCCATTTTACGGTCAGAAACCGTCACAGGCAATAGGTTAAACGCGTAACCCGCACCAAAGAAGCAGGCCGCTATTTGGCTGTTTTGCCAAATAGCGGCCTGCTTGCTTCAACTTCTATTTTGCCACCGGAGCCGTACTTGCGCGGCGCACCAGCGTCACAGGCAAACAAAAAGTCTGTCCTTCCGCTTCGCCTGCTTTCATGGCCCGCAACAGTTCCACCGCAAGCCGGGCACGCGCTTCCCCGTCCTGCCGAACGGTGGTCAAAGCCGGAGTGACAAAGCTGCACAGCGGCGTGTCGTCAAACCCGATGATGGAAAACGCTTCCGGAACTTTTACGCCCTGCCGCTGCAAAAACTGCATCAAATCGGCGGCGTACACGTCGGACACCGCAAACGCCGCCGTAAAGCCGCGAAGTTCCGCCAAACGCTGTGTGTAGTACGCTTCCCGCTGCTGCCGGTCCATCGGCACCTGCCACAACGGTACGCGCTCTTCGCCAAAGGCTTCGCAAAAGCCAAGATAACGTTCCAGATCCATGCACTGTGCATTGTCGGCAATGCACACAACCTGACGGTGCCCCAGGCTGTACAGGTACTCCCCTGCCTGACGGCCGCCACCCCGGTCATCCAACCTTAAATTGCAGATACGTCCGGGGTCGCTCAGATATCCGTCATACACCACAAACGGAATCCGCATGGCTTCCCGCAGACTTTTGTAGTCCTGCTCACAAAATCCAATCACTACCATGCCATCCAGGTTCCACATGGAGGCAAACCGCACGATTTCACCCACGTTCCTGGTCAATTTAACCATCATGAAACGCCCTGCCCGTTCGATCTGGGCAGCCAGGCAGTTGAGGGAAGAGGCAATAAATGCATCCTCCAGCGTGCGGTGGGCATACTTCTCATGGTCGTTTATGATGACGCCGATGATGCGCGAATCGTTCTGCGCCAGCAGAATTCCCGCCATGCTGGGGATATACTGCCGTTTTTCCAGTTGTTCCTGCACGCGGCGCACCGTCTCGGCTGAAATCTTTTTGGTTTTGCCATGGATCACATTGGAAACTGTGGCCGTGCTGACGCCAAGTTCCTCGGCAATATCCGCAATGCGAACCCGTCCTTCTTCCATGCCGATCTTCCTCAGCCCTTCTGCCGGGCGTTTGCTTTGAACGCCGGAAGTGTTTTATAC
>JBJEYG010000064.1:0-10245 GCA_051886555.1 Gemmiger sp. | reverse complement strand
TTCCCGCCGGGGCATCGACCCGGATGACATAGACAATCAGATGGCTATGATCGTGGGGCTTACCGAGGCGGCGACCTGTGGTGATGCCCGTGCGGGGCGGCTGATCGTGGACATTCTGGGCGAGGACCCAAAAGCAACTCCGGAACAGGATGCCGTGCGGGCGGCGCGAGAGCTGCTGGAGGGCATAGACAGTGTTATCGAATAAGCAGAGAGAGTATTTGCAAAATTGCTCCCACCGTTGGAACCTCAAAATCGGGGCCACCGGCAGCGGCAAAAGCTGGCTGGACTACGCGGTAGTTATACCCAAGCGGCTGATCGCCTTGCGCGGAGAGGGCGCCGCGGTGCTGCTGGGCAACACCCAGGGCACCATTGCGCGCAATATCCTGGATCCCATGCGGGATATCTGGGGCGACGGCCTTGTCGGAACAATTTCCAGCGATAACACCGCAAGAATGTTTGGCCGAAAGGTCTATGTGCTGGGCGCAGACAACAAAAAGCACGTTGCCAGGCTCCAGGGTATGACGATTGAGTACGCCTACGGCGACGAGATGACCACCTGGAACGAGGATGTGTTCCAGATGCTCAAGAGCCGCCTGCGCTGCCAACACAGCTTTTTTGATGGGACCGCAAACCCGGTGGACCCGCACCATTTTGTCAAGGCTTTTATCGACTCCGGCGCGGACATCTACTGCCAGACATCCACCATCGATGACAATCCGTTTCTACCGCCTGAATTTGTCGCGAACCTCAAGCGGGAATATGCAGGAACCGTCTACTACAACCGCTTCATTCTTGGCCAATGGATGGCCGCGGAGGGCATCATCTACCGCGCATTCGCAGACGCCTGCGCCGCAGGCGACAGACGCTTTCTCTGGCCCGATAAAAAATCAATTCCGGTCGGTTCAAGACTGCATATCGGAGTGGACTTCGGAGGAAACGGAAGCCAGCACGCCTTTGTTGCGGTTGCGATTCTTCCGGGCCATACCGGGGTTGTGGCTCTGGCCAGTCAGCGCGTAAACCCCAAAAACACTGATACGGTTTTCCTCCAGCGTGCATTTCTGGCGTTTGCGGAAGCAGTGTTTTCCCGGTATGGCGAGATTCACGCCGTGTTCTGCGATTCCGCCGAGCAGGTGCTCAAAAACTCACTGCGGTCCGCCGTACAGGGTACGCGCCTTTCCTGGCTTGCGGGCCGCATTTACAACAGCGCAAAGATTGAGATCAATGATCGAATTCGTCTGACGTCCATCCTGATGGGCGGCGGACGTTTTTGGTATATGCCGGGCGCACAGAGCCTGCGGGACGCCCTTTCCACCGCACTGTGGAGCGAAAAACACCCGGGGAAAGATGAACGCCTGGACGACGGCACCACCGACGTTGATACGCTGGATGCCTTTGAGTACACCATCGAGAGAGAATACAAGAGGCTTTTGAGGTTGGCATGAACATTCTGCAATTCGTAAATTTTCTCAACAAAAGCAAAGGCTGGCACATTGACGGGAGCTACTACCAGGCTATTGATGAGTGGCGCAGCTGGTGGAAGGGCGATTACGCGCCGTTTCACACCATCAAGAGCCAGTGGCTGGACGGCACGACGCACGAGCGCCCCATGTACCGGCTGCGGATGCCAAAGCGTGCCTGCGAGGATTGGGCGAGCCTGCTGCTCAACGACAAGACCACAATCACGGTGGAGGATGCCGCCGCGTCTCATTGGCTCCTTGGCGACAACGACGGCCAGACCGGCGGGATTCTCGGCCGGATGTCGTTCTGGCCGCACGCAAATGAGCTGGTGGAACTGGCATTCCGCAGTGGTACCGGAGCCTTTGCGATGAGTGTGGAGGGATTGACGGTTCAGGGCGGCCAGGCGGTGGCGTCACCCGGCGCGCAGATCTGCATGGACTATCTTCCCGCCGAATGCATCCTGCCCATCACCATACGCCACGGGCAGGTAGTGGACGTCGCGTTTGCCAGCGAGGTAGCATCCGGCGGAAAGAGCTGCATTTACTTACAGACACACCAACTCACGCCGGCGGGGTACCGCATCACAAACGAGTATTTCGTCAGTGATGCGGAGGATAGCGAGAACGCCAGTTACAAGCCCGCTCCGCTGCCGGATGGCATGGCCAGGAGCTTTTGCACAGGCAGCGCCGTGCCCTGGTTTGCGCTGTTCCGGCCCGCTGTGCTCAAAAACCGCAACGGCGGCCCCGGCCTTGGCATGGCCGTGTTTGCCGAGGCGATCGACCAGGCCAAGCAGTGTGACCTGGCCTTTGACAACTACTGCCGGGACATTGAGCTGGGCGGAAAAAAAGTATTTTACAACAAGAGCCTGCTCAAGAGCTGGGTGGACAGCTCCGGTGAGCAGCACTTTTCCGCGCCGGACGAAATCCGCCAGCAGCTTTTTGTCCACTCTGAAGGGTTCGACCCTGACTCGGAACCGGACTGGCACGAGTACAACCCGGATCTTCGGGTAACTGCCAACAGCCAGGCTGTGCAGGATGCACTGGATTATTTCAGCTTCAAGGTTGGGCTGGGGACTCACCATTACCAGTTCACGTCCAGCAACGTAAAAACTGCCACTGAATATACCGGAGACCGGCAGGACATGGTGCAGCACGCCAACCGGCATCAGATCCAGATCGAGGCGGCGCTTATCCAGATTGTGCGGGCGCTGCTTTGGGCCGGCAAGACGCTGCTGGGCCAGGGATTTGACCCGGAAACGCCGGTGACAGTCAACTTTGACGACTCCTACATCACGGACACCGGCACGCGCCGGGAAATCGACCGGCAGGATGTACGGGACGGGCTCTGGCCAAAGTACCGGTACCTGATGGAGTGGCGCGGCCTGAGCGAGCAGGATGCCAAGACCGCCGTGGCGGAGGCGGCCGGGGAATCCTCCGCCGAGCCCGCGCTGACCTTCGGAGGCTGAGATGCTGACGCCGGAGTACCTGAGCACGCTGCCGGACGCCCTTGTGGAGCTGTGGCAACAGGTGGAGGATGATATCCTGCGGGATATTGCCCGGCGCATTGGCGCGCTTGACCAGCTTGAGCCAATGACACCCACAGCGCAGTGGCAGGCGTGGCGGTTGGTGCAATCCCGTCTGGTACAGCGGGACGTGACCGCGCTGCTGGCAAAATACAGCGGCAAGACAAGGGCGGAGATCCGGCGCCTTTTACAGGATGCCGGAACGCAGACACTGGAGACGGACGACGAGATTTACCGCGCTGCCGGAAAGTCCCCCGCACCGGTCAACGACTCCCCCACCCTGCGGAACCTTCTGAACGCCGGGTACCGCCAGACGCTGGGCACCTGGCAGAACCTGACCGCCACCACGGCCAACACCGTGACCGGCGAGTTTGAACGTGCGCTGGACCGGGCCTGGCTTCAGGTGTCCAGCGGTGCATTTGACTACAAAACCGCCATCGCCCGGGCCGTGGATGACCTTGCCGCGGGCGGCATCAAGGCCATCACCTACCCAACCGGGCACCGGGATACGCTGGAGGTTGCTGTGCGGCGCTGTGTGCTCACCGGCGTGAACCAGACCGCCGCCAAATTGCAGCTGGCCCGCATGGACGAGATGGACTGCGCCTTTGTGGAGGTCTCCGCCCACGCGGGCGCACGGCCGGAGCACGCCGTCTGGCAGGGCAAGGTCTACCACCGGGGCGGCGCGGTGGTGTACAACGGCATACGGTACGAGGACTTCGAGACGGCCACCGGCTACGGCACGGGGCCTGGGTTGTGCGGGTGGAACTGCCGGCATAACTTTCACCCCTTCTTCCCCGGCGTATCCGAGAGAAATTACACGGACCAGCGCCTGAAAGAACTGGCCGACCCCCAAAAACACGAGGAAAGCCAGCGCCGCCGCGCGCTGGAACGCCGCGTGCGGGATGCAAAACGGAGGTATCTGGCTGCGGATGCGGCCGGGGTGGATACGGGGAAAGCCGCCGCACGGCTGCGGGACGCCAACCGGGCGCTGGCGTCGTTCCGGCAGGAGACCGGCGGCAAGGTGGACTCCGCCCGCACCTCGGTGTGGGGCTTTGGACGCAGCGAGGCCGGCAGGGCGACATCAGCCGCAGAGCGACAGGAGCGGCTGGAGGCCGCAAATGAGGAGTTGAGCTATCTGCGGCAGGATGGTATAATCAGGAGCAAAGGGTCCTTTGTTATGCCGCCCAAGGCACCGGAAACCCTGATTTTTGAAAGGGAGCATGTGTTCCAGCGCATCATGGAGCGGCAGCTGTCGTTTACCGACGCGGAAAAAATCATCGCCAATGCACGCTTCGCCCTGCGGCAGCAGAACGGAAACCTGCATGCATATTATTCCGACGACGGTTTTGTGGCGGTACGGTCCGATGGCACGGTCTGCTCGATGGGACCGCTGGACGAAGGCGGAAAGAAACTGATGGAGGTGGCCAAAAAGCATGGATTTTAAGGAATCTGACAGCGCAACGCTTCGGGAGTGGGAATGTCCCGTGTATGGCCGCAAAATTGATGAGGCGCTTTGCTATGAGATTGCAAATATTGGATGCGACCTGCCGCTTCCATCAGCGGATAAACCGCCCTGCAGCAGTGCGGAGGCCCACGAACATTGCAAAAACTGCCTCCACTATTCCGAGTGGGACTAACTGAATACCCAACGCACGATGCAACCGCACCGTGCTTTTTTCATGCCTGTTTTGGCCGCATGAGGCCGGGACGGGCACAATTTTTGCCCCGGGCAGGGCGTTAAACTGCCAGGCGATGGGAAGCAACCCCGTAAAAAGCGTAGCGCAGAAAGGATAAACCATGAAACGTGAAGAAGTGCAGAAGCAGATTCCCGGCATCACCAAGGAACAGCTGGATTGGCTGATGGCCGAGAACGGAGCCGACATCAACGCCGAAAAGCAGAAATCTCAGAGCCTGCAGACTGACCTTGACGCCGCCAGGCAGCAGCTCCAGACCGCCCGGGACGGTCTGAAGGCGTTTGAGGGCGTTGACGTCAAGGATCTGCAGGGCCAGATCGCCAAGCTCAAGTCCGATATGACCGCACAGGCTGACGCATTTGCCTTTGACGCTGCCCTGGATGGCGCCATCCGGGACGCCAAAGGCCGCGACGTCAAGGCCATCCGCGGCATGCTGGATATCGACGCGCTGAAATCCTCCAAGGACCGCACCACCGACATCAAGACGGCGCTGGATACCCTCGTCAAAGACAAGGCGTGGGCGTTTGAAACCAGCAGCGCCGCCGGTGCGGGGACCGGCGTGACCGTTACCACCGGCGGAGAGCATGGCACCGGCGGAGCACCGGGGACGATGACGGCGTGGCCGCTGCATTTGCATCCCTCAACCCCGACCTCAAACTGTAATCGCAAGAAAGGAGCCAAACTATGGCACACGCAAATCAGGAACGCTGGGCCAGCATGGTGGACGCGAAACTTCGCAATACGCTGGTTACCCGCGACAATCTCGTGTTCAACACTCGCTATGAAGGCAACCCCAAGGCCGGAAAGGTCAAGATCCCGGTGCGCGACACCGAGGTGGCCGTCAAGGCCTACGACAAGGCGAGCGGCATCGACCCCGCCGCCGGCACCACTACCTATCTGGACCTGAACATCGACAACGATGAGGCTGTGAATGAGCTGATCGACGGCTTTGACGCCGCCAGCGTCCCCGACGGGATCGTGGCAGAGCGCCTGGACAGCGCCGGCTACAGCCTTGGCCTTTCGATCGACAAGAAGTCCATTTCCGCGCTGGAGGCATGCGGCAATACCGGCGCCACCGTTTCCGCAACCAAGACCGCCTGCACCGAGTCCACTGCTTACAAGGAGGCACTGGCCGCAAAGCGCACGCTGTCCCGCAAGGGCGTACCCACCGAGGGCCGGTTTATGATCGTATCCCCCGAGTATCTGGAAGTCCTGATGCAGGATCCCAAGTACATCAAGCAGGGCGACCTTTCCCAGCAGCTGGTGCAGCAGGGCGTGATCGGCCGGATTGCCGGTTTTAATGTGCTGGAATCCAACAACATGGATTATGAGAGCACCATCCGCGTCTCCGGCAAAAAGACCACCACCGAGTTTATCTGCGGTCATCCCAACTGGTGCCACCGCGTGATGGAGTGGCAGGTCGCTGTGCATCTTCAGGACCTGTCCGGCTCCGGCAAGTACATCGGCGCGTCCGCCGTGCAGGGCCGCAAGGTGTACGGCCTGATGGTGTCCAAGCCTCAGACGCTCTACATCAAGCGGGTGGAGACCACTGCCTGATGTACTGCAGCTATGGTGAGTATCTGCTCCTTGGCGGCCGAATGACGGAGGAGCAGTTTGCGGTGTACGGACCCAGGGCCGCCGCACGGATTGACGCGATGACCATGGGGCGCGCGGCAAGATACGCCGAAGACCTAAAGACGGAGCTTTCCGATGCCAACGCATCCATGGCAGATCTGCTGCTTTCCGCCTCCAGCGCGGCGCAGGCCGCCGCGTCGGGACTGGCATCCGCATCCAACGACGGATACAGCGAGAGCTACCGCGCTGCAGCAGAGGCTCGCAGGGGCCTTGACAGGGCTATGCTGGACGCGCTGCGCAATGCTCTTGGCGCTGACCCGCACAATCTGCTGTGGCAGGGGGTGGATTGATGCTTATCTGCAATGAGACGGTGACCGTCACACACATCGCCTACAATTGCGACACGGGGGAGGATGAGGAACTCACCTCCACCCTGCCCGGTGTGAGCTGGTACGGGAAATACCGGGCATCCCCCGTCACCGGCGGGTTGCATGGGGATGCGGTGTATCTGCCGCGCAGCCATCCGCTGCGTTATGCGGGAGGGGATCACTATGCGGGGCTGTGACCGTACCGTTACCCTCTACCACCGCACCTACGCCCCCGCCAGCCGCTCAGACATATGGAGCCGGACGGTCTACCCCGCCGCCAGCTGGTACGGCGCCCAGGCTGCCACCGTCAGCGACAACGGCCTGCTGACTGCCGACACCTACACGGTGCGGATCGCCACAAGCGACGAGATCACCGCCGCTCCCGGCGATGTCCTGGTACTGGGCGAGGTCACGGACACCGTCACCGGCAGTGCGGCCCTGACCGGCAAATACCATGGTCGGTGCTTTGTGGTGACCCACGTGCAGGACAACCGCCGGGGCGTGCGCCATGCCTGGCATTGGAGGATCGAGGGAAAATAAATGGCGAAACGACCCAAGATCGATACCCCGCGGGGCAGCCTGATCCAGGTGCACTTCAAAAACGGGAGCGTGTCCTGCCGGCTGACCTGGAATCCGGGCTTTGGCTCTCAACGCTCCGCGCGTTTTCAGAATGTGCAGAGTTTTGTGGATTCTGAAGTGCTGCGCTACTGCGGGCCTTATGTTCCCTTCCAGACTGGTATGCTGATGCGCTCCGGCGAGCTGGGCACCGTGATCGGCTCCGGAGAGATCAGCTACGTCGCCCCTTATGCACACCGCCTGTACTATGGGACACATTTCAAATTTGACCGCACGGCACACCCCGATGCTGGCGCGCTGTGGTTTGAGCGGATGAAGGCCGCGCACAAGGACGATATCCTGCGCGGCGCGGCAAAGATGGCAGGAGGTAAAGCCCATGGCGGATAACAGCATTGCCGGCGCGCTGCGGCAGTATTTCCTGGCCTGCCCGCTGCTGGAACAGTACCAGGTGGGCGCCGACTGGCTGCCCGACCACGGGGTGGCGTTCTCCATCGACACCACCCCCGCCAGCCAGATCATTCAGCGGTATGCCAGCGGCAGCAGCCTGCGTCAGTATTTGTTCGTGCTGCGCAGCGTACAGGACTACGGCGCGGACGACCTGCAAAACTTGGCGAACAGTGCCCTGTATGAGCAGTTGGCCGCCTGGATGGAGGCCCAGACCCGTGCCCGGAACTTTCCGGACCTGGGGCCCGGGCGCAGGGTACAGTTGATCGAAGCCCAGAGCACCGGTTATCTGTTCACTGTAACCCCGGATGCCGGCCGTTATCAGATTCAGTGCCGGCTTGTTTATTTTGAGAAAGGAAAACGCACATGAAATTATCTGAACTGATGGCTGGCGTAACGCCCAGTCCGAGCTACGAAGGCATCGTGACCGCCGGCGACATGGTGCTGGCGGTGGACTTTTCCGGCACGGCAGAAACCCCCGCCGACTACATCGTAGCCGATGAGGGCGTCACTGAGCAGAGCGGCGCGCTGGAAGCCACCACTGCCGAGAGCACCTATCTGCGCAGCGGCACCCGCACCACCAAGACGGGCACCACCCGCACCTTTACCGTGACCGGCGACCGCTTTGCCGGCGATGAGTTCCAGGACGCCCTGCTGGCGCACTCCATCAAGTACGGCACCGGCCAGGCCGTTATTCGGCCGTATGTCTACTTCAACATGCTCACCGGCAAAGGCGAGCAGGGCTCTCTGAGCATTGCGGTGGAGGATGACCAGGGCGGCGAAGCCGGTGGCAACGCTACTTGGTCCGCCACGCTGACGGCCAAGGGAACTCCGAAGGAATACACCTACAGCCCTTCCGTCTGATGACCAGTCAAGCACCGGAAATGGCGGCCGTTTCGGCGGCAGAGGCCCCTGCGCAGGCCAGCAAGGCCAGCCAGGCGGCTGAATCCAAAACCACACAGACTGCCAAGCAGTAAAGCTCCAAGGCGGACCACGCGGTCCGCCTTTTCATGTGGCTTATAGAAAGCGCGTCGGGGCAGTACCGGCGGGCCACTCACTCCCAAGGAGGTATTTGTATGCTTACCGTACTCGGAAAAGAAATCGACTTTGACGTGACTTCCCCGGCAGACATGCAGCGGTATCTGGCCGCAGAAAACGCGATGCATGAGACCGCAGCAACGCTGCCGCCCGCCCCTGACCCCGCCACCATGGCGACGATGGAAGGGCTGCAGGCTTATCAGGAGCACCTGGCCGCACAGTGTAAACTGCTGACCGATTTTATCGACGCCGCCTTTGGCGACGGCACCTGCAATGCGCTGCTTGGTCCCAAGACCAGCCTGTCCACCCTGTTGGATGTGATGGACGCCCTGCGTGACGCTATTACCAGCCAGGGTACCAAGTACGCCCAGCGGCTTGCCGCTTACAAGCCCAACCGTGCCACCCGGCGAAAGGCCGCGAAATGACCTGCTTACTGTTGGAAGATGGTCTGCCCGAGACCATCGACGGTGTGCCTATCTATGCAGACTACCGCAACATGATCCGTTTTGAACAGATCCTCGATGATGATTCCCTGGACGATACCGAAAAGACGGCTTTGGGGGTTCAGCAGCTGTTCGATGAACTTCCGCCAGGCGGTATCGAGCGGGCGGTGGACAGACTGCAATGGTTTTACAGTCGCGGGAAGTCCACGGATATGGAAAATAAGCAGCTGGGCGGGGAAAAGACTGTCCGCGCTTACGATCTGGTCTATGATGCGGGCTGCATTTATGCCGCATTCCGACAGGCATACCAGATCGACTTGTCCGAGGTCGAATTTCTGCACTGGTGGGCGTTTCTGTCCCTTCTGGAAAACCTGCCGGATAACACGGCCATGGCCCAGCGGATGCAGCTGCGCACCATGGATCTGAGCGAGATCAAGGACAAAAAGATGCGGGAGCACTATAAGAAGTTGCAGAAACAAGTGGCGCTGCCTGCAAAGGCTGCAGCGCGTCCGAAGAAGGTGGAGAGCCTGGCTGACCGCCTCGCGCGGCGGTATCTGGAGGCGCAGGCCGAACTGGATAGGAGGCGGTTGCATGGCGTATGATGGTTCGATCAGTTTTGATACTTCGGTAGATACCAGCGGATTTTCCGACGGAACTGGCGATATCAACAAGCAGTTTGATACGATCCGTAAAGGTGCGGAATCTGCAGCTCAGGGCCTGGAGCAGGTACCCGATAAGTTGGATGAGACCACCAGCAGCGCCAGCCGTTTGTCGGATATCGTCAAGGGCGGCGGTGTGTTCAAGCTCATCGAAAAGGGTGTGAACGCCGTTGTGGCGTCGCTGGATTCCGCCATCGACCGCTATGACACGATGAACCGCTTTCCGATGATGCTGCAGCAGATGGGATACGGTGCGGACAGCGCCCAGGCTGCCGTGCAGCGGTTGTCAGAGGGTATCCAGGGTATTCCCACTACACTGGACAGCGTGGTGTCCACTGCGCAGCGTTTAACGGTGCTGACCGATAATCTGGACGGAGCTGTAGATACGACGCTGGCGCTCAACAACGCTTTCCTTGCCAGCGGGGCGGGCAGCGACGGAGCGGCCCGTGGTCTCGAACAGTATGTGCA